>NZ_JBBYGR010000026.1:0-28960 GCF_038405005.1 Xanthomonas sp. JL1
AGATCGCCGGTCGCACCGGCTTGGCCAGTCACGCATGGATCTATCGGCACATCGACGCCGATCAGAAGCGCGGTGGTCAGCTGTTCATGCATCTACGCAAACGCCGTCGCAAGCGCCGGCGGCGTGGCGTGCGCGATGGCCGCGGGCAGCTCGCATCGGCGCAGCTGGACACAGCGCCCCAGCGTGGTTGAGCAGCGAAGCCGTATCGGCGACTGGGAGCTGGAGACCATCAGGGCCTCGCACGGACGCGCCGTGGTGGTCAGCATGACCGAACGCCGCAGTCCGGGTGCCCGAGCTGGCCATACAGGTCCCAGAACACTACCGAGTTGGCGGCCGGGGCGTAGTCGGCAATGCCCATATCCTTGGCGCGCTGCAGCACGCCGGGCGCGCCGTCGCCTGCCACGGCCAGGCCGGCGACGTCGCCTTTTACGTCCGCCAGGAACACTGGCACGCCCAGCCGCGAGAAGCCTTCGGCGAGGGTCATCAGGGTTACGGTCTTGCCGGTGCCGGTGGCGCCGGCCACCAGCCCGTAGCGGTTGCCGAAGCGTCCTTCCAGCGCAACCGGGATGTCGTCGGTGATGCCTTTGCCGAGCAGGAACGAGGCCATTGCGCAGATCCGGTGGGAAAGTCCGGATTCTAGTGGGCAATCCCGGCGGGCAATGCCAGCCTGCACGTCAGCAGCTTCCTGTCCGGCAGCCTGGATCGCACAGGCCAATCATGCGCAGGCCACGCTGCAGCCGCAGGCTTGGTCACTCATCGCCCTGGCGAGCCGGTTTGCAGGTGCTGCATGCATCGATCACTCCCCCCAAGCTAACGGCCCACTGACCCCAGCGACCTCGCCGCCTTGCCCCGGTGTCGCCCCGGCGGCTACCCTGCCTGCCTTTCCGCTGTACTGCCTACGATGCCGCTCGCTCATTTTTGTTTGCGCCCATGGCCGGTTCTGGTCGTGGTTGCGTTGATGTCTGTCGTCCCCGCCGCCCACGCTCTCTCCAAACGCGACACGGAGAAGGCTGCCGCGCTCGATGCGCGCATGGCCGCCGCCGAAAAGCGCTATCGCGATGCGCTCGTGCTGGTGAACAACTCCGACCCCAAGGGCACTGCCGAAGGCGATGCCGCGCTGGAGGACATGGAAGACATCATCGATGCCTGCATCAAGCAGCGCGGCTGCCTGGTTTCCAATCAATTGGCCACCTACAAGCGCCTGCTCAAGACGCGCGCCGATGCCGAGGCGCCGGCCGCTGAAGATCCGGAAGACGACGACACGCTGCTGCAAGCCGACCCGGACCATCTGGGCCCGGCGTCGAACGGTATTCCCGAGGCCGCGCGTGCCGCCACGCTGCTCAACGACCAGCGCCACGACTTCGACAAGATGGTGCAGTACAACCCGGCCGTGCAGGCCGGCATCCGGCGCTGGCTCACTGATATGCGCCCGGCGCTGCTGACCAGCTACGAGAACTACAGCAACCTGCGCGGCGTGATGTGGCCGGAATGGCAGAAGCGCGGCCTTCCCGAGGCGCTGCTGTTCGGCATCATGGCCAAGGAATCCAATGGCAAGGTGCACGCCAGCTCGCGCGCCGGCGCGGCCGGACTGATGCAGTTCATGCCGGCCACCGGGCGTCGCTTCGGGCTGGGCCCGGACGGCACCGGCTTCGACACACGCTTCGATGCACGCAGCGCGGCCGAAGCCAGCGCCGCCTATCTCAACGAGCGCATGGCCGGGCTCAACCGCAGCATCGAACTGGCGCTGGCCGCCTACAACGGTGGCGAAGGGCGTGCCGCGCGCGTGTTCTCGCAAAGCGGTGGGCGCGGCTTCTGGGATCAGGATGTTTACAACCAGTTCCCGCCCGAAACCAAGGACTATGTGCCGATGGTGATCGCGGCGGCGTGGATTTTCCTGCACCCGCGCCAGTACGGCGTGGACTTCCCCAAGCTCGATGCGCAGCCGGCCACGCTCAAGCTGGCCAAGTCGACCACCATCTACGAACTCACCATCTGCCTGGGCAGCATGGGTACACGTGACGGCTACATGCGTGCGCTGCGCAATCTCAACCCGCGCTATGAATCCGATGGCTGGATTCCTGCCGGCACCGTCATCAACGCCACCAACCGCATCGCCAGCCTGTACACGCGCTACTGCGTCAACGGCCCGCGCGCGGATCTGGCGCGCACGCTGATCACTGCCGATCTCAATAGCGCGATCGTCCGCAGTAGTAGTAGTGCGCCCGAGTACGTGCCCAGCGTGGCGGTGGGCGATGTCAGCCAGATGCCCGGTGTGCCGACCACCGTGGCCACCGGCAAACCGGTGGTGGCCAAGCCCAAGGCCAAGCAGGTGCGCAGCTACACCATCGCCAAGGGCGACACGCTCGGGCGCGTCGCGCAGAAGTACCAGTGCGAGATCAAGGAACTGGCCAAGGCCAACGGCGTGAAGGCGCCGTCGTACGCGCTCAAACCGGGGCAGAGCATCAAGCTGGCCGGTTGCGATCGCTGAGCCCTGCGCAGGCGGTGCGGTGTTGGTAGTCGCGTCCTGCAACGGCGGTGCGTCTCGGCCTGGGCTAGCTGCCGCTGGAGCGGACCCGGCCGCGACGAAGCCGTCCCGTTCGCCCCGCCTGGGCAGTGTGTTCTCAATCGAAGGCTGGGACGACGGCGCGCGCGGATGTACGGCGCTTGGTCGGGAATGTGTCTTTGCGGCCAGGTCCGCTCTTACGACGGCATCGTTGCAATTCGCTGGCGACGTGCGAGTGCCCGGCCGAGGCGGACGGACGTTTCGGCACTGAATCCGCCATCGAGCGTGGCGACACGCTGCGGCAGCAGCACAAGCGCGGTGGAGCCTTGGAGCGGCTCACAAAACGACTGCGCTCACCGCCAGGCGGGCGCGGCCGGTGCTCGGAATCGGCATGTACCCCGCGTCCACTGCGGTTGTAAGCGCGCCGTCTGCGCCCACCTGACAGCTGCGCAGTCGTTTTGTTCGCCGCTCTTAGTTAAAGTGCGCCGCGCCTCCCTCAGGCGATGCGCCTGAATGCCGCTCGCGCCGCTGCGCGTCAGCCAAGCTGACGACGTGCGAGTGCCTGGCCAAGCCGAACCGATGTTTCGGCGCCAAGTCCGCCATCAAGCGTCGCCACACCCGGCGGCAGCAACACGATCACGGTCGAGCCGTAGTTAAACCGGGCCATCTCCGCAAACTTCTCCAGCACGATCCCTTTGCCGCGGTAGTCCTTGCGCGTGATGCGGTCGCCATAGCGCGGGATCTCCACGCCGCTCCAGACCGTTTCCACGCCGGAGACCAGCAGCGCCCCCACCATCACCGAGGCCATCGGGCCGAAGTCGGTGTCGAAGTGGCACACCAGCCGCTCGTTGCGCGCAAACAGGCGCGGCACGTTGCGTACTGCGTCCGGACCCACACTAAACAGCCGGCCGGGCACGTGCACGGTTGTGCGCAAGGTGCCGGTCCACGGCATATGCACGCGGTGGTAGTCCTTGGGCGACAGGTACACGGTGGCGAACAGGCCGTTGTTGAACGGCGCTGCGGCCCCTGCGTCGCCGAGCAATTCTGCGGCGGTGAACGACTGCCCCTTGGCCTGGAAAATGCGGCCGTTCTCGATCGGGCCGAGCTGGCTGATGCGGCCGTCGGCGGGCATCAGCAACGCGGCCGGGTCGGCATCCGGCACGCGTGCGCCGTGCTTCAAGGCGCGGGTAAAAAACGCATTGAAGGTGGGATAGGCGCGTGGGTCGGGCTCCTGCGCTTCGCTCAGGTCCACGCCGAACTTGCGTGTCACCGTGTCGATCAACCACTGTTTGGTGGCGGGTCTATTGGAATAGGCCAGCGCGCGCGCCAGCGAGGACAGCAACCGGTGCGGCAGCACGTAGGTCAGGGACGTGACAAGACTCACGGAGCAGTTACCTTGGTCAGCTGTTGGAGGTCGGCGGCAATCGCCTTCGGGTCGAGCGGGGGACGGATCAGCCCGGCCAGCCGGCCCTGCGGATCCAGCACGGCGATGCCGGCCGAATGATCCATGCTGTAGTCGTTAGGATTCTGCGCATACCCCTTGCCCGGGACCTTCTTGAACACGAACCCCAGCGCGGTGGCAAAGCGCTCCAGCGCCGGCACATCGGCCGTAGCGGCCAGGGTGTCCTTGTGGAAGGCGTGCGCGTACTCACCCAGCCGCGCCGGCGGATCGCGCTGCGGGTCTACCGAGACGAACAGCACGCGCGGGCGCAAGCCATCGGGAATGCTTTCCCATTGCTGCTGCGCCACTGCTAGATCGGTCAAGGTGGTCGGGCAGACATCCGGGCAGAAGGTGAAGCCCAGAAACACCAGCGTCCAATGCCCGTTGAGCTCGCCGGGTACCAGCTGGGTGCCGTCGGACTGGCGCAGGCTGAATTGCGGCAACGGGCGCGGCTGCGGATAAAAGGTGATGGTCTTGGTGGGCGGCCACGGCGAACTGGGCGCGTCGCCAAGAAACTTCTGGCCCAGCAACAGCCCCAGGCCAGCGGCCAGCGCCACCAGTAGCACGATGCCGGTATTGCGATTGAACATGGCGGTTTCCAGTGCAACGGACGCTCATGATACCGATCCGACCTCTATAATCTGGGGCCGATTTCTCTTTAGTTGTTGCCATGACTGCCGCCGCGGCCGACGAACTGCACACCATCATCGACCTGATCCGCTACGGCACCAGCCGTTTCAACGCAGCCGGCCTGACATTCGGCCACAGCTACGACAATGCGCTGGACGAAGCCACCCAAATGGTCCTGCACACCCTGCATCTGCCGCACGACCTCGGCCCGGCCTATGGCCAGGCGCGCTTGCTGCGTTCGGAAAAAGAGCAGGTGCTTGGCTTGTTCGAGCGCCGCATCACCGAGCGCGTTCCGGCGGCGTACCTCACCGGCGAGGCCTGGTTTGCCGGCCTGAGTTTCAAGAGCGATGCGCGCGCCCTGGTGCCGCGTTCGCCGATCGCCGAATTGATCGAAGCTGGCTTCGAGCCCTGGCTGGGCGGCCGCGAAGTGACTCGCGCCCTCGACCTGTGCACCGGCTCGGGCTGCATTGCCATTGCGATGGGCCACGACAACCCGCAGTGGGATGTGGATGGCGTGGATATCAGCGACGATGCACTGGCGCTGGCGGCCGAAAACAAGGCGCGCCTGCATGCAGACAACGTCACCTTGCTCAAGTCCGACCTGTTTACCGGGCTGGGCGGCCGCCAGTACGACCTGATCGTCACCAACCCGCCGTACGTCACCAACGACGAAACCGACGCGCTGCCGCAGGAGTATTCCTACGAGCCGGAGCTGGGGCTGCGTGCCGGCGACGACGGCCTGGACCTGGTGCTGAAGATCCTGCGCGATGCGCCGCAGCACCTGAGCGAAGACGGTCTGCTGATCTGCGAAGTGGGCGAATCCGAGCAGCACCTGATCAAGTTGCTGCCGGAAGTGGACCTGGCTTGGGTCGAGTTCAAGGTCGGGCAGATGGGCATTTTCGCGGTGGAATGCCGCGAATTGATCGCACACGGCGCACGCATCGCCGAGCTGGCCGCGCAGCGATGAGCCTGCGCGCATGAGTGCCAATGCGTTCGGCAAGCTGTTCACCGTCACCACCTTCGGCGAATCGCACGGGCCTGCGATCGGCTGCGTCGTCGATGGCTGCCCTCCCGGCCTGGAGATCGCGCCGGAAGAGTTCAGCCATGATCTGCAGCGCCGTGCCAGCGGCAAGAGCCGGCACACCTCGGCGCGTCGCGAGGCCGACGAGATCGAGATTCTGTCCGGCGTGTACGAAGGCCGTACCACCGGCACGCCGATCGGCCTGCTGATCCGCAACACTGATCAGCGCAGCAAGGACTACAGCAACATCGCCCAGCAGTTCCGTCCCGGCCATGCGGACTACACCTATTGGCAGAAGTACGGCATTCGCGATCCGCGCGGCGGCGGTCGTTCGTCGGCGCGCGAAACCACCATGCGTGTGGCCGCTGGCGTCATCGCCAAGAAGTGGCTCAAGCAGCGTTACGGCGTACTGGTGCGCGGTTTTCTGTCGCAGCTGGGCGAGATCCGTCCCGCTGGTTTCGACTGGGATGCGGTGGAAGACAACCCGTTTTTCTGGCCGCATGCCGCGCAGGTGCCGGAGCTGGAAACCTATATGGATGCGTTGCGCAAGTCCGGCGATTCGGTCGGCGCGCGCGTGGACGTGCTGGCCGGCGGCGTGCCGGCGGGCTGGGGCGAGCCGATCTACGGCAAGCTCGATGCCGAACTGGCTGCTGCGTTGATGAGCATCAATGCGGTCAAGGGCGTGGAGATCGGCGACGGCTTCGCCAGCGCGGCGCAAAAGGGTACCGAACACCGCGACCTGATCACTCCGGAAGGCTTTCGCAGCAACCATGCCGGCGGCATTCTCGGCGGTATCTCCACCGGCCAGGCGGTCACCGCCTCGATGGTGCTCAAGCCCACCTCCAGTCTGCGCCTGCCCGGCGCGACGGTGGATGCCGACGGCAGTGTGGTCGACGTCATCACCACCGGCCGGCACGACCCGTGCGTGGGCATCCGCGCCACCCCGATCGCCGAGGCGATGATGGCGCTTGTGCTGATGGACCAGGCATTGCGCCACCGTGCGCAGTGCGGCGATGTGGGTGAGATCTCGCCGCGCATTCCCGGTCAGGTCGATGTCTGACACGGCTCGCGCCAAGGTGTGGGTCAGCCAGCCGCTGTTCGACGACGTGGTCGCGCAACTGGGCGAGCATTTCGAGCTGACCACCACCGAGCACGTCACCGTCTGGTCGCCGGTCGAGCTGGCCGCGCGGCTGGCATCGCTGGACGGCGCGCTGATCACGCTCAACGAGCGGGTCGGTGCGGCGGAAATCGCTGCGGCGCCGCAGCTGCGCGCCATCGCCAACGTCGGCGTGGGCTACAACAATCTCGACATCGACGCCTTGAGTGCGGCCGGCATCCTGGCCAGCAACACGCCGGACGTGCTCACCGAAACCACCGCCGATCTCGGCTTTGCGCTGTTGATGGCCACCGCGCGCCGCATCACCGAATCCGAGCGCTGGCTGCGCGACGGGCAGTGGGGCCAGTGGTCGTTCAAGGCCATGCTGGGTGCCGATATCCATGGCAGCACGCTCGGCATTCTTGGCATGGGCCGGATCGGGCAGGGCATCGCACGGCGCGGCGCGCACGGCTTCGGCATGCGCGTGCTGTATCACAACCGCAGCCCGTTGCCGGCCGCTACCGAACAGGCGCTGGGCGCACAGTACGTTGAGTTCGATACCTTGCTGGCGCAGTCCGATCATCTGGTACTGGTGGTGCCGTACACCAGGGACTCGCACCACATCATCGATGCGGCGGCGCTGGGCAAGATGCGCGCCACCGCCACGCTGGTGAACATCGCGCGCGGCGGGATCGTCGATGAGCTGGCGCTGGCCGATGCGCTGGCCAACGGGCGTCTGGCCGGTGCCGGCCTGGATGTCTACCAAGGCGAGCCGCGCGTGCGACCGGAGCTGCTGGCGCTGCGTAACGTGGTGCTCACCCCGCATATCGGCAGCGCCAGCCTTGCCACGCGCCGCGCGATGGTGCAACTGGCGGTGGACAACCTGATCGCTGCGCTGGGCGAAGGCCCGCATGCCGGCCATCCGCCGAGCGCGCTTAATACCGATGCGGTTGCCGCTGCTAGACATGGCGGCACCGCCGCGGATGCGAAAAAAACCGGCGTCACCGGCACCATCGCGACCAAACGATAGGGAACCTCCGCGGCCAGCGTTGGAGGTTCCCCGAGCCCAGCGCGCAGTGCTTCCTCTTTCCCCCTTTCGATAAAGACAAACCTCATGAGCAACGAAAATCGTCGTTTCAACGTCGCGGTCGTGGGCGCCACCGGCGCTGTCGGCGAGACCATGCTGAGCATCCTGGCCGAGCGCAACTTCCCGGTCGCCACCCTGTACGCGCTGGCCTCGTCGCGCTCGGCCGGCGGGCAGGTCGAGTTCAATGGCGGCAAGGTCGATGTGCAGGATCTGGCCGACTTCGACCCGACCGGCGTGGATATCGCGCTGTTCTCCGCAGGCGGCAGCGTGTCTAAGGAATACGGCCCCAAGTTTGCCGCGGCCGGTGCAGTGGTGATCGATAACTCGTCGACGTTCCGCTACGACGACGACGTGCCGCTGGTGGTCTCCGAGGTCAACCCGGAAGCGCTCAAGCAGCGCCCGCGCGGTATTGTGGCTAACCCCAATTGCTCGACGATGCAGATGCTGGTGGCATTGGGCCCGATCCATCGCCAGTACGGCATCGAGCGCATCAACGTGGCGACCTACCAGTCGGTCTCCGGTGGCGGGCGCTCCGGGATGGAAGAGCTGGGCAAGCAGACCAGCGAGCTGCTGAGCTTCCAGGACATCGAGCCGAAGAAGTTCCAGGTGCAGATCGCTTTCAACCTGATCCCGCACATCGACGACTTCCAGGACAACGGCTACACCAAGGAAGAGATGAAGCTGGTCTGGGAAACCCGCAAGATCCTCGGCGACGACAGCATCCAGGTGAACCCCACCGCGGTACGCGTGCCGGTGTTTTACGGCCATTCCGAAGCGGTGGCGATCGAAACCCGCGACAAGATCACTGTGGAAGCGGCGCGCGCGCTGCTGGAAGCATCGCCCGGCGTGGAAGTGGTGGATGAGCGCACGCCCGGCGGCTACCCGACCCCGGTCACGCATGCCTCCGGCAAGGACGCGGTGTTCGTCGGGCGCATCCGCGAAGACCTCTCGCACCCGCGTGGTCTGAACCTGTGGATCGTCTCCGACAACATCCGCAAGGGCGCTGCGCTTAACGCGGTACAGCTGGCCGAGCTGGTCGCCCAGGAAGGCTAAGAGCAACTACAAAACGACTGCTCAGTCGCCATGCGGGTGGCTAGTGTTCGGGATCGGCATCTGCTGCTCGTCCACTGCGGTTCCTGTGCGCCGTCCGCATCTGCCTGACGCGCGTTCGCTGCGTTTCGTTAGCCGCTCTCGGTCGCCGTGTACTCGCAGGGGCGGGCCTGTGCGCGATGCTGTGGCTCTGGGATGCGTCATCGCGCGCAGGCACGCCCGTAGCGTGCAAATCTTTCGTTGAAGGCAGCGCCCACCCTCGACGAAAGGTCGAACGTGCAGGCCCGCGATCATCGCGCGCTTGCCTGCATGTGTGGCTTGCGCGTGTCAGCTTGAATCGAAGGGCCGGCGTGTTGACGGAGTGGCAGGTTGCGTTGCCGCAGTCATGCTGCCCGCATCCGCGGACCCCATGTTGCCTGCTTCGGCAATCCACGACATCGCCATCGGCGCCACGTCATGGCATCACGCACGTCATTGCGCATCACAAGAGCGGCTGATGGGCCGCTGCGCGCGTGATACGCATCGCCGCGTTGTCGCCCATCGGTACGCGCTGTCTGCATCGGCCGCACATGCATGCCGCACTGCGGCAGTCGCACTCTCGCATCGCTCTGCATAACAACGCCGACTTTTTCGCTCATCGAGCGGCTATATTGATGCCCATGAAACAGAGGGGCTGGGGCGCGATGCGTCCGATACAAGGGATAGGTGCGTTGCTGCTGATGGCCTGCAGCGGCGCTGCCGTGGCATTGGGGTTGGGCGATATCCGGGTGCTGTCCAAGCCCGGGCAGCCGCTGGTGGCCGAGATTCCGGTCATCTCCAACGAGCCGGGCGAACTCGACAACGCGCGCGTGGCGCTGGCATCGGCCACCACGTTCGCGCGGGTCGGTCTGGAGCGCCCGCAAGGCCTGGTCAGCAATCTGCAGTTCCAGTTTGCGCAGGATGCACGCGGGCGCGCGGTGATTCGCGTGACCAGCAGCCAGGCGGTGGACCAGCCGGTGATCAACTTCCTGATCGAAGTGGAGTGGGGCCAGGGCCGCCTGGTGCGTGGATATTCCGCCTTGGTCGATGCGCCCGACACCGCTGCCGCGATCGCCGAGCCGGCCATTGAAGCGCCGGGCGCCGGTTCCAGTAATGCCATCGCGCGCGAGCCAGCGGCTGCGCCGGTGGCCAACCGCGATGCACAGGGCACCGCTGGAGGCGAGCCGGCGGTACGTGCAGCCGCCAGCGCACCGCCTGCGTCCGCCACGCGGGCCGGCGATGCATTGCCGGCCGTGCGCTCGGGTCAGACCTTGTCGGAGATCGCCGCGGTGGTGGCGCGTTCCAGCGGGCATTCGCTGGACCAGACCATGCTGGCCTTGCTGCGCACCAATCCGGCGGCCTTCATCAACGGCAACATCAACCGCCTGAAGCAAGGCGCGGTGTTGCGCACGCCGCAGGAAGACGCGCTGGCGCAAGTCGGCGCGGCCGAAGCGGCAGTGATGGTGCGCGAACAGGCTGCCCAGTGGCGTCAGGCACGCTCGGCGGTGCCGCAACCGGCTGAAGCCGGCGCTGCTGCCGCTACAACCCCGCGACCCGCCACGCCGGCCGCAACGGCCGGTGCCGGTGCGCGGCTCGAAATCGCCCCTGCAGTGGCGAGTCAGACCAACAAGGCCGGCGTCACGTCCGGTACCAGTGCCGAAGGCGAGGGCGAGATGGCGGCCAACCAACAGTTGCAACAGGCCAAGGAAGACATCGCCACCCGCGATGCGGAATTGCAGGACCTGCGTACCCGCGTGGCCGACCTGGAAAAGCTCAGGCAGCAGCAGCAAGCGCTGATTGCAATGAAGGACACCGATCTGGCGGCCGCACAGAAGCGCCTGTCGGAAGCCCCGGCGGCCGCGCAACAGGGCGGTGGTTTTCCGCTGTGGTTGATCGGTGGGCTGGTGTTGATCGTCGCTGCCGTGTTGGCATGGTTGGCCGCCCGCCGTCGTAAACCGTCGCCGCTGCCGCCGTTGCCGCGCCGGCAGTACGACTTCGTCCTGCCGGGCGCGCCGGTGCGGGCCGCCGAGCCGCAAGACGAGGCGCGGGCCACGGAGCCGAGCGAGCGCGATGTGCTGCAGGAGACCGAATTCGAGCAGGCCGATCTGCGCGAAGGCGAGCGTGCCCACGACATGCACCAACCGTTATCGGACGTGCTGCGCCGCGAGCCACTGCTGTCCGAGCCGGCTGCAGCGCCAGCGGCGATCAATAGCGACGACCGGCGCGCGCTGCGTGCCACGCCGCCAGTGGTGGTGACAGAGCCGCAGCACATCGCGCCTGACGAGTCTCCTCAGGACTCGGCGCGCGATTCGCTGCAGGTACACCACGCAGACATCGCTCCCACGATCAGCGAAGTGCCATCCGCTGCTCCAGTCGCACCGATCGCCACGCAGGACAGCCTGGATGTCGATCGCCCGCCTGTGGCACCGATTGCGGCGCCTAATACGACGACCAGCCGGGACGTCGGCTCGGCCGGGCGCGATCGCCTGGAACTGGCGGTGGCCTATATGGACCTGGGCGACAAGGACACCGCGCGCGGCTTGCTGCTGGAAGTTGCCGCCACCGGCGACGCCACCACCCGCGCCGAGGCCGCCGAGCTGCTGAAACGGCTGGCATGAGCCCGGCGATCGATCACCTGGCCCCGCAAGAGAGTGCTGCACGCGAACGCCGGATCGACTACGTGGAATTTGCCTCCGTCGACCCGGACGCCAGCCGCGCGTTTCTCGAAACGGTGTTTGGTTGGCAATTTCAGGCCTATGGCCCGGATTAACTGGCCTTCCATGACGGCCGCCTGGACGGTGGCTTTTACCGTGCAGCCGCGCCAGCGCCGGCCGAAGGCGGCCCATCGGTGGTGCTGTATGCCGACGATTTGGCGCCTGTGCTCGAGCGCGTGCGTGTTGCGGGCGGGGAGATCGTCAAGCCGGTGTTCGGCTTCCCCGGCGGCAGCCGCTTTCACTTTCGCGAGCCCGGCGGCACCACGTTGGCCGTATGGTCCGAGCGCAGCGTCGCTTCCAACGGCTGAGAACGCCGCTGCGCGCTGACTGCACGCGCGCCGCTGCTCGGCATCGGCCATCGCTGCTCGTACACTTCACGTTTTGCGCAGCGGCGGGGCCGCGGCGACCCTTGCCTGCGATGGCCAGGTCGGCATGACCGGCGCGCGGATTTCATCGATTCCTTAGAGGCAGGTAGCGATGCGTTACGCGCTGGGCGTGGAGTACGACGGCAGCGAGTTCCAGGGCTGGCAGCAGTTGGGCGAACATGGCGGCCCGAGTGTGCAGGCCAGCCTGCAGGCGGCATTGTCGTCGGTTGCCGATGCGCCGGTGCAGGTGGTCTGCGCCGGACGCACCGACGCGGGCGTGCATGGAGAATGCCAGGTGGTGCATTTCGACAGCGACGCACACCGCGAACCGCGCGGCTGGATGCTGGGCACCACCGCGCGTCTGCCGCCGTCGATCGCGGTGCGTTGGTGCGTGCCGGCAGCCGCTGACTTCCATGCGCGCTTTTCCGCGCGCGCGCGCCGTTATCGCTATCGCCTGCTCAATCGGCAGATTCGCCCGGCGCTGTATCGGCAGACCTTGAGCTGGGAGCGTCGCCCGCTCGATGCCGATGCCATGCACGTGGCAGCGCAGGCCTTATTGGGTGAAAACGACTTCAGCGCGTTCCGCAGCGTGCAGTGCCAGGCCTTGCATGCCCGCCGCAACTTGCAGGCCATCCATGTGCAGCGCATCGGCGAGGTGGTGGAGGTGCAGGTGCAGGCCAATGCATTCCTTCATCACATGGTGCGGAATATTGTGGGCTCGCTGATTTTGGTCGGTACCGGCGAGCAGCCGGCCGACTGGATCGCGACGTTGCTCGCCGGGCGCGACCGCACTGTGGCCGGGCCGACAGCGCCGCCACAAGGTCTGGTATTCATCGGACCTCTGTATCCTGCAGAGTGGCATCTGCCTGCTGAGGTGACCCAATGAATCGATCACTGTACCGCACCCGTATCAAGTTCTGTGGCATGACCCGCGCCGGCGATATCCGGCTGGCCGGCGAGCTGGGTGTGGACGCGGTAGGTTTCATCTTTGCGCATGGCAGCCCGCGACGCGTGGCACCGGCCGAGGCGCGCGCGATGCGCCAGGCCACTGCGCCGATGGTCGATGTGGTGGCGTTGTTCCGCAACAACTCCAAGGAAGAAGTGCGCGAAGTGGTACGCACCGTGCGTCCGACCCTGCTGCAATTCCACGGAGAAGAAGAAGACGCGTTCTGCCGTAGCTTCAATCTGCCATATCTGAAGGCGGTACCGATGGGCAGCACCGGCGTGAACGGTGAGGACGCCAACGCGCGCACGCTGCAGTTGTCGTATCCGAATACCGCTGGTTTCCTGTTCGATAGCCATGCGCCAGGCGCGGGCGGCGGCACCGGCAAAACGTTCGATTGGTCGCGCTTGCCCACCGGTCTGCATCGGCCGTTTCTGCTGGCCGGCGGCATCAACGCCGGCAATGTGTTCGACGCCATTGTGGCCACGCTGCCCTGGGGCGTGGACGTCTCCAGTGGCGTGGAGCTGGCGCCCGGCATCAAGGACGGCCACAAGATGCGCAAGTTCGTTGAGGAAGTGCGACGGGCGGATTGTCACGAGATGTCGTGAGGGTGGGATTCGGGATTCGTAACAGCAGGTGCTTGACGCGGCTGGTTTTTCGGGGATTTGGATAGTTAGCAGAGTGCGCGAGCGTTAGCATGCTTTCCGAATCCCGAATCCCGAATCCCGAATCCCGAATCCCGAATGACGATCAGCGGTCAGCGACCTGCCCGTAGATTGTTCTCATCTCGCTGGACCCAGCCGCGGTTTCTCCATTTGAGGCGATTTGGCGAGCAATCGCGCGCCAGATGGCGTTCCTACAGGCCGAGCCGCGACTGACGTTTTTGCGTCTTTGCCAGTTGTGCCGATGCATGGCGTTCCGCTCGGCATACATCGCTCCTGGCGGTACACATGCTGGTCACCAGCCCTGGGCTGGCGATGCAGTGCTGCACCGAACATCCGCGATTTTCGTTGCATCCATGGCCGGAGACGTGTGCTGATCTTCCGCCAGCGCTTTGCCTAGCCAATCCGCCAGCCGTCCGATGCGTGGGTCCGGATTACGCTTTGCGGCGCACAGTACCCAGCGGCCGTGTGTGGCAGTGAATCCCCACGGCGCCAGCAGGCGCCCGGCCGCCAGGTCTGCCGCCACCAACGGCTGTGGCGCGATCGCGATTCCCAGCCCGGCGGCAGCGGCTTCCAGGAGATACACCAAGTGTTCGAATTCGGTACCGAAGCGCAGTGCCTCGGGTTCCAGCCCCTGCGCCTGCGCCCATTCCGGCCAGGCTTGCGGGCGCGAACGCGTCTGCAGCAGGGCGTGATGACACAGTGTGGTCGGGTCATTCCCGTCGATCCGCAACGTCGACGCGAGCTGCGGGCTCAGCACCGGGCCGATCCACTCCACGCCCAGTGCGTGCACCTGCCACTCGCTGGGCCAGGGTGGGGTGTCTAGCAGCAGTGCAGCATCCAGGCCGTCCAGATCCGGGCCGGGTGGCTGTTCGCTGGCGGACAGGTGTAAGCGTACGTCAGGCAGGTCGTGCTGCAGCAGGCCCAGGCGCGGGATCACCCAGCGTGCCAGCAGGCTACCGGAACACCCCAGCACCAGCGGCGCCTCGGCAACCGGGCGCTGCAACGCCGCCCAGGTCTGGCTGATCACGCCAAAGCCTTCGCCGGTGGCGTCACCTAGCCGAACGCCTGCAGCGGTCAGCACCAGACCGCGGCCCTGACGCGCAAACAGCGCCGTGCCCAATGCCTGTTCCAGCGAACGCACGTGCCGGCTGATGGCCCCATGGGTGACGTGCAATTCCTGGGCAGCACGGCTGACGCTCTGCAGGCGCGCGGCAGCTTCGAACGCACGCAGCGCCGCCAGTGGAGGAAGCAAAACAGTCATATGTGACTCCAGATCACAGGTTGCGGCAATCTTATCGATGTATCGCATGCCGCGGCTGCGCTAGAGTGAGGCCTCTCTTATGACGCATTGCTGCAGAGGATTTCCATGTCGGCCCAGCCCATCAGTGACTTTTACGCCTATCCGGATGCTGCTGGCCACTTTGGCAAGTTTGGCGGCCGGTTCGTCGCCGAAACCTTGATTGGCCCGCTGCAGGAGCTGTCCGCCGCCTACGATCAAGCGCGGCAGGATCCGAGCTTCATCGCCGAATACGACAAGGACCTCAAGCATTACGTCGGCCGCCCCAGCCCGATCTACCACGCCGAACGGCTCAGCCGTGAAGTGGGTGGGGCGCAGATCCTGCTCAAGCGCGAAGACCTCAACCACACCGGCGCGCACAAGATCAACAACACCATCGGCCAGGCCCTGCTGGCCAGCCGCATGGGCAAGACCCGCATCATCGCCGAGACCGGCGCCGGCCAGCACGGCGTGGCCAGCGCCACTGTCGCTGCACGTCTGGGCCTGGAATGCCTGGTCTACATGGGCGCCACCGACATCGAACGGCAGAAGATCAACGTCTATCGCATGAAGCTGCTCGGTGCGACGGTGATCCCGGTGACCTCCGGTTCGGCCACGCTCAAGGACGCGCTCAACGAAGCGATGCGCGACTGGGTCACCAACGTGCGCGACACCTTCTACATCATCGGCACCGTGGCCGGCCCTGACCCGTATCCGCGCATGGTGCGTGACTTCAACGCGATTGTCGGCCGCGAGTCGCGCGCGCAGATGCTGGAAGACTACGGCCGTCTGCCGGATGCGATCAGCGCCTGCGTCGGTGGCGGTAGCAATGCGATCGGCCTGTTCCATGCCTTCCTCAACGACCCGGGCGTCAAGATCTATGGCGCCGAGGCGGCCGGCGACGGCATCGCTACCGGCCGCCATGCGGCATCGATCGCCGCAGGGCGCCCCGGTGTGTTGCATGGCAATCGCACCTATGTGATTTGCGACGACGATGGCCAGATCACCGAAACCCATTCGATCTCTGCCGGCCTGGATTACCCCGGCGTGGGTCCGGAGCATGCGTTTCTGTCCGACAGCGGCCGCGCGGTGTATCAGGGCATTACCGACGACGAGGCGATGGCCGCGTTCCATCTGCTTGCGCATACCGAAGGCATCCTGGCCGCACTTGAATCCAGCCATGCGGTGGCGCAGTCGATCAAGCTCGCGCGCGAGCTGCCGAAAGACGCGTTGGTGTTGTGCAACCTGTCTGGGCGTGGCGACAAGGATGTGCATACCATCGCGGCGCGCGAGGGGCTCGCGCTGTAGCGTGGCTGCGGCTACTTCTCTAACCGGATGGCAGGGACGCGTCGATGCTCGAAGGGTTCATCCAGTTGGTGGCCGAGCTGATGATCGAACTTGGCCTGCACTGGGTCGCCGCATCGTTCGAGCGCGGGCACTCGCCGGCCTTGGCGGCAGTCGGCTACGCGATTCTGGGTGCATTGCTGGGTGGCGTCAGTCTCTGGTTGCTGCCGAAGCACTTCACCGCGACCCATGGCGCGCGCCTGACAGCGGTGGTGATCGCGCCGCTGGCCGCTGGCGGGCTGCTGCCCTTGGGGCGTGGCGTGCGCGTCGTGGCGACCCGGTATTCCGCATTGATCGATTTTCCTACGGCTACCTGTTTGCGCTGTGCTTTGCGCTGATGCGTTATTTCTTTGCCACCTGACGTGACATGGCGGCTGGCTTTCCTCCCCCCCTTGATTCGAGTGATTTCATGCGTCGTATCGATTTCCGCTTCGCCGAGCTGCGTGCCAACGGTCGCAAGGCACTGATCCCCTTCATCACCGCCGGCGACCCGTCGCTGGAAGCCACTGTGCCCGTCATGCACGCGCTGGTGCGCGCCGGCGCCGATGTCATCGAGCTCGGTGTGCCGTTCTCCGACCCGATGGCGGACGGCCCCACCATCCAGCGCAGCTCCGAGCGCGCGCTGGGACGCGGTGCCGGCCTTGCGTACGTGTTGGAAGCGGTGCACGAGTTCCGCCGCGAAGACGCCGCCACGCCGGTGGTGTTGATGGGCTACCTCAACCCGATCGAGATCCATGGCACGCGGCGCTTCGCCGAAGCGGCTGTCGCCGCCGGCGTGGACGGCCTGCTGCTGGTCGATCTGCCGCCGGAGGAAGCCGATGAAACGCGCGCCATCTTCACCGAGGTCGGGCTGGCGCTGATCGCACTGGCATCGCCCACCACCAGTGAGCAGCGCCTGGACATGCTGTGCAGCACTGCGCAGGGCTATCTGTATTACGTCAGTTTTGCTGGCGTCACCGGCGCCTCCAACCTGCTCGACACCCACGCCGCCAGCGACCGCCTGCGCCAACTGCGTCAGCGTGCCGGCGCGCCGGTGGTGGCCGGCTTCGGCATCAAGGACGCCGCCAGCGCTGCCGCCATGGCGGTGGATGCGGACGGCGTGGTGGTCGGCAGTGCTCTGGTTGCCGCCCTGGCCGAAGCCGACGACGTCCGCAGCGCTCGCGAACGCGCAGAGGCCTTCCTGGCCCCCTTGCGCCAAGCCCTCGACCAAGCGTAGAAGCCAACGTCTCGCTCTCACCAGGGCGAGACGGCACAGCTTGCGCGCCGCCGGCGCGCGTGCCTTGGAACGCGCGCGGCAAGCGTGAGCTGGGGGGGCACGGAGCGCAGCCACGTGCACCCAACCCACTGCGCTGCATCAACAATGCGACGCAGCAGCCCGCGATCCGTTTCGCAGAGAGACCTGCCAGACACGCCCCGAAGTATCTGCGCCAGATCCCGCATTCATGACGCCCGCTACCTTGGCATTCCCACGGCGCGTTAGACTGTCGTCCCTCTGCGGCCCGCCAGGCCGCCCTGCATGGATTTCATACACGCATGAGCTGGCTCAGCAAATTGATGCCTTCCGGCATCCGCACCGAAAACACTCCGGCCAAGAAGCGCAGCGTCCCCGAGGGCCTGTGGGAAAAGTGCAGCAATTGCGGCAGCGCGCTGTACGGCCCGGAACTCGAAGAAAACCTCGAGGTGTGCCCGAAGTGCGACCACCACATGGCGATCCGCGCGCGCGCGCGCCTGAATTCGCTGTTTGACCCGGACACCGCGACCACTGAAATCGCCGCCCAGCTCGGGCCGGTCGACGTGCTCAAGTTCAAGGACCAGAAGCGCTACGGCGAACGCATCAAAGCCAGCCAGAAAGCCAGCGGCGAATACGACGCGCTGATTGCCATGCGCGGCACGCTCAAGGGCAACCCGTTGGTCGCTGCTGCGTTCGATTTCGCCTTCATGGGCGGCTCGATGGGGTCAGTGGTTGGCGAGCGCTTTGCGCGTGCAGCCGAAGTGGCGTTGGAAGTCGGTTGCCCGTTCGTGTGCTTTTCCGCCAGTGGCGGCGCCCGCATGCAGGAAGGCCTGTTCTCGCTGATGCAGATGGCCAAGACCTCGGCGGCGCTCGGCCGCCTGCGCGAAGCCGGACTGCCGTACATCTCGGTGCTGACCCATCCCACCACCGGTGGCGTGTCGGCCTCGTTCGCGATGCTGGGCGACATCAACATCGCCGAGCCGCATGCGCTGATCGGCTTTGCCGGCCCGCGCGTGATCGAGCAGACCGTGCGCGAAACGTTGCCGGAAGGCTTCCAGCGCTCCGAATTTCTGCTCGACCACGGTGCCATCGACCAGATCTGTGACCGCCGCGAGATGCGCAACCGCATTGCCGAGCTCACCGCGATGATGATGCGTCAGCCGCATCCGCAGGACGCTGACGCCGCATGAGCGCACGCAAGTACTTTGGCACCGACGGCATCCGCGGTCGGGTCGGGCAGGGCGTGATCTCGGCCGATTTCGTGCTGCGCCTGGGCAATGCGCTCGGCCGTGTACTGACCCAGATCCGTGGCAAGCGGCCGTTGGTGTTGATCGGCAAGGACACCCGCATTTCCGGTTACATGTTCGAAGCGGCGCTGGAAGCCGGCTTGGTTGCTGCAGGCGCTGACGTGCAGCTGATCGGCCCGATGCCGACGCCGGCCATCGCGTTCCTGACCAGCACGCTGCGCGCCGACGCGGGCGTGGTGATCAGCGCCTCGCACAATCCGCACTACGACAACGGCATCAAGTTCTTCTCCGCCGAAGGCGAGAAGCTCGACGACGCCACTGAAGCGGCGATCGAAGCGGCGTTGGACGCGCCGTTCCACACGGTGGAATCCGAGCGTCTGGGCAAGGCCATCCGCACGCGCGATGCGATCGGCCGCTACATCGAATTCTGCAAGGCCAGCGTGGCGCGTGGTTTCACCCTCAAATGGCTGAAGATGGTGCTGGACTGCGCACATGGCGCTACTTATCACATCGCCCCCATGCTGTTCCGTGAGCTGGGCGCAGAGGTGGTGGTCATCGGCGCCGCGCCGGATGGATCCCATTCGTTCGCGCACGCCAAGTCCTGCCCGCGAGCTTCTGCCCGGACCCCAACCGGATAGGGTTCAGCCGACTGCAGATCGGGGGGGGGCTCCGCCTGCTGGCGGCCCCCTGGATGGCTTGCCCGCTCGGCGGACGATGTCCCGGACCCGGCTGCCATCTCCCCCTGCGCCCTCGCCTGCGTTCTCGGCGGGCAGCTTCAGCGATCTGCTCCGTCAGTTCGATCCGTCGCTTCTTGATACATCGCTTCTTGATTCGATGCCTGCCGTCGGCACGCCGCATACAGCGGCTGCCCCAGCAGAGTGGGATGAGGTGCAATCGGGTCTGCGTGCAGCCGATGACCCGCCACCCACCGTGCGTGTCGCTGTCACTGCCGCGCGGCCGCCGCGCGCTAAGCCGGCCCCGCGACGGCGTGCGGCGCAACCCTCCGACGCTTCGCCGGCCGCGCAGGTGGATCTACGCACGCTCGGCTACAGTCAGCAGCAGCAAGAGAAGATCAAACCGAAGGTGCGTTCGACAGTGGCGCAGCACCACGAGGCACTGGTGGGCCATGGGTTTACACACGCGCACATCGTTGCGCTCAGCCAACACCCGGCAGCGTTAGGGACCGTTGCTGTCACGTATCAGGACATAATCAGGGCGTTGCCAGAGGCGACACACGAAGACATCGTTGGCGTCGGCAAACAGTGGTCCGGCGCACGCGCCCTGGAGGCCTTGCTCACGAAGGCGGGGGAGTTGAGAGGTCCGCCGTTACAGTTGGACACAGGCCAACTTCTCAAGATTGCAAAACGTGGCGGCGTGACCGCAGTGGAGGCAGTGCATGCATGGCGCAATGCACTGACGGGTGCCCCCCTGAACCTGACCCCGGACCAAGTGGTGGCCATCGCCAGCAATATTGGCGGCAACCAGGCGCTGGAGACGGTGCAGCGGCTGTTGCCGGTGCTGTGCCAGGCCCATGGCCTGACCCCGGACCAGGTCGTGGCCATCGCCAGCCATGGCGGCGGCAAGCAGGCGCTGGAGACGCTGCAGCGGCTGTTGCCGGTGCTGTGCCAGGACCATGGCCTGACCCCGGACCAGGTGGTGGCCATCGCCAGCAATATTGGCGGCAAGCAGGCGCTGGAGACGGTGCAGCGGCTGTTGCCGGTGCTGTGCCAGGACCATGGCCTGACCCCGGACCAGGTGGTGGCCATCGCCAGCAATGGCGGCGGCAAGCAGGCGCTGGAGACGCTGCAACGGCTGTTGCCGGTGCTGTGCCAGGCCCATGGCCTGACCCCGGACCAGGTGCTGGCCATCGCCAGCCATGGCGGCGGCAAGCAGGCGCTGGAGACGCTGCAGCGGCTGTTGCCGGTGCTGTGCCAGGACCATGGCCTGACCCCGGCCCAAGTGGTGGCCCTCGCCAGCCACGATGGCGGCAAGCAGGCGCTGGAGACGGTGCAGCGGCTGTTGCCGGTGCTGTGCCAGGACCATGGCCTGACCCCGGCCCAGGTGGTGGCCATCGCCAGCAATAGTGGCGGCAAGCAGGCGCTGGAGACGGTGCAGCGGCTGTTGCCGGTGCTGTGCCAGGACCATGGCCTGACCCCGGACCAGGTCGTGGCCATCGCCAGCAATGGCGGCGGCAAGCAGGCGCTGGAGACGGTGCAACGGCTGTTGCCGGTGCTGTGCCAGGACCATGGCCTGACCCCGGACCAGGTGGTGGCCATCGCCAGCCACGATGGCGGCAAGCAGGCGCTGGAGACGGTGCAGCGGCTGTTGCCGGTGCTGTGCCAGGACCATGGCCTGACCCCGGACCAGGTCGTGGCCATCGCCAACAATAACGGCGGCAAGCAGGCGCTGGAGACGGTGCAACGGCTGTTGCTGGTGCTGTGCCAGGCCCATGGCCTGACCCCGGACCAGGTCGTGGCCATCGCCAGCAATGGCGGCGGCAAGCAGGCGCTGGAGACGGTGCAACGGCTGTTGCCGGTGCTGTGCCAGGACCATGGCCTGACCCCGGACCAGGTGGTGGCCATCGCCAGCCATGGCGGCGGCAAGCAGGCGCTGGAGACGGTGCAGCGGCTGTTGCCGGTGCTGTGCCAGGACCATGGCCTGACCCCGGACCAGGTCGTGGCCATCGCCAGCAATGGCGGCGGCAAGCAGGCGCTGGAGACGGTGCAGCGGCTGTTGCCGGTGCTGTGCCAGGACCATGGCCTGACCCCGGACCAGGTGGTGGCCATCGCCAGCCACGATGGCGGCAAGCAGGCGCTGGAGACGGTGCAGCGGCTGTTGCCGGTGCTGTGCCAGGACCATGGCCTGACCCCGGACCAGGTGGTGGCCATCGCCAGCCATGGCGGCGGCAAGCAGGCGCTGGAGACAGTGCAGCGGCTGTTGCCGGTGCTGTGCCAGGACCATGGCCTGACCCCGGACCAGGTCGTGGCCATCGCCAGCCACGATGGCGGCAAGCAGGCGCTGGAGACGGTGCAGCGGCTGTTGCCGGTGCTGTGCCAGGACCATGGCCTGACCCCGGACCAGGTGGTGGCCATCGCCAGCCACGATGGCGGCAAGCAGGCGCTGGAGACGGTGCAGCGGCTGTTGCCGGTGCTGTGCCAGGACCATGGCCTGACCCTGGACCAGGTGGTGGCCATCGCCAGCAATATTGGCGGCAAGCAGGCGCTGGAGACGGTGCAGCGGCTGTTGCCGGTGCTGTGCCAGGACCATGGCCTGACCCCGGACCAGGTGGTGGCCATCGCCAACAATAACGGCGGCAAGCAGGCGCTGGAGACGGTGCAGCGGCTGTTGCCGGTGCTGTGCCAGGACCATGGCCTGACCCCGGACCAGGTGGTGGCCATCGCCAGCAATGGCGGCGGCAAGCAGGCGCTGGAGAGCATTGTTGCCCAGTTATCTTGCCCTGATCCGGCGTTGGCCGCGTTGACCAACGACCACCTCGTCGCCTTGGCCTGCCTCGGCGGACGTCCTGCCCTGGATGCAGTGAAAAAGGGATTGCCGCACGCGCCGGAATTGATCAGAAGAATCAATCGCCGCATTCCCGAACGCACGTCCCATCGCGTTGCCGACCTCCCCGAACGCACGTCCAATCGCGTTGCCGACCTCGCGCACGTGGTGCGCGTGCTTGGTTTTTTCCAGAGCCACTCCCACCCAGCGCAAGCATTCGATGACGCCATGACGCAGTTCGGGATGAGCAGGCACGGGTTGGTACAGCTCTTTCGCAGAGTGGGCGTCACCGAACTCGAAGCCCGCTGCGGAACGCTCCCCCCAGCCTCGCAGCGTTGGGACCGTATCCTCCAGGCATCAGGGATGAAAAGGGCCAAACCGTCCCCTACTTCAGCTCAAACACCGGATCAGGCGTCTTTGCATGCATTCGCCGATTCGCTGGAGCGTGACCTTGATGCGCCCAGCCCAATGCACGAGGGAGATCAGACGCGGGCAAGCAGCCGTAAACGGTCCCGATCGGATCGTGCTGTCACCGGCCCCTCCGCACAGCAATCTTTCGAGGTACGCGTTCCCGAACAGCGCGATGCGCTGCATTTGCCCCTCAGCTGGAGGGTAAAACGCCCGCGTACCAGGATCGGGGGCGGCCTCCCGGATCCTGGTACGCCCATCGCTGCCGACCTGGCAGCGTCCAGCACCGTGCTGTGGGAACAAGATGCGGCCCCCTTCGCAGGGGCAGCGGATGATTTCCCGGCATTCAACGAAGAGGAGCTCGCATGGTTGATGGAGCTATTGCCTCAGTCAGGCTCAGTCGGAGGGACGATCTGAACGGGCTCAATATCAATGCCGGTGTCGGCTCAACGCATATCGACAATCTCGCCGCCAAGGTGCGCGAGTACGGTGCGCATCTAGGCATCGCCTTCGACGGCGACGGCGACCGTGTATTGATGGCCGACGACCAGGGCAACCCGGTCGATGGCGACGATCTGCTGTATGTGCTGGCGCGCTCGTGGCAGGCCAGTGGCCGGCTGACAGGCACCGTGGTGGGCACCTTGATGACCAATTACGGTCTGGAACAGGCATTGGCTGCGCTGAACATCCCGTTCCAGCGCGCCAAGGTCGGCGACCGCTACGTGCATCAGGCCCTGGTCGAAGGCGGCGGCACCTTGGGTGGCGAAACATCCGGCCATCTGTTGTGCCTGGACCGCGCCACTACCGGCGATGGCATCGTCAGTGCACTGCAGGTGCTCGAAGCGCTCGGTCGCGATGGGCATAGCTTGCGCAAGGCGCTCAGCAGCCTGAGCAAGGTGCCGCAGAAGACCGTCAATGTGCGCCTGGATGGCGGTGCGGCCAAGGCGATTGTGGAAGCTGCCAACGTGCAACAGGCGTTGCAGCAGGCGCAGGCCGCCGTTCAAGGGCGTGGTCGCGCGTTCCTGCGCCCGTCCGGCACCGAGCCGGTGGTGCGCGTGACCGTGGAAGCCGACGACGCGCGCCTGATGCAGGACACGCTGGACCGGCTCTCGGGTGCAGTGCGTGACGCGGCGTGAGTCAATCGTCATTGGCGTGTGCGTGGTCATCGCCAAGGCCGCGACGTTTTACCTGTTGTATCGCCTGTTGATCTGACAGCAGGCTTCTCTCGATCTTTTCGACTTCCACGACAGACATCCGTATGCGCGCGCGCATCCCCACGCTGGACATCACCCGTTTGGACACCGACCGCGACGCCTTCGTTGCCGAGCTCGGTGCGGCCTATCGGCAGTGGGGCTTTGCCGGAATCCGCAATCACGGCATCGCCAAGGCCGACATCGATGCCGCCTACGAGGTGTTCAAGGCGTTCTTCGCCTTGCCGGAAGCGACCAAGCGTCGCTATCACGTGGAAGGCAGCGGCGGCGCGCGTGGCTATACCGCGTTCGGTGTGGAAACTGCCAAGGATTCCAAGCACTTCGATCTGAAAGAGTTCTGGCACATTGGCCGCGAGATTCCAGACGATTCGCCGTACCTCGCGGTGATGCCGCCAAATCTGTGGCCCAGCGAGGTGCCTGGCTTCCGCGAGCGCGGTTACCAGCTGTACCAACAACTGGACCAGTTGGGCTCACGCGTGCTGTCGGCGCTGGCGCTGCATATCGGCTTACCGCAGGACTACTTTGTCGACAAAACCAACAACGGCAATTCGATCCTGCGGCCCCTCCATTACCCGCCGATCACCAGCGACGGCATCCCCAACGTGCGTGCTGGTGCGCATGGCGACATCAACTTCATCACCTTGCTGGTCGGTGCCAGTGCCGCCGGCCTGGAAGTGCGCTCCAACGATGGCGAGTGGGTGCCGTTCACTGCCGACGCCGACACCATCGTGGTCAACATCGGCGACATGCTGCAGCGCCTGACCAACCACGTCTATCCGTCCACCATCCACCGCGTGGTCAACCCGCCGGGAGAGCAGGCGCGCCAGCCGCGCTATTCGGTGCCGTTCTTCCTCCACCCCAATCCTGATTTCCTCATCGACGTGCTGCCATCGTGCATCAGCGCCGATAACCCCAGCCATTACCCAGAGCCGATCACGGCGCATGGCTTCCTGGAAGAGCGCCTGCGCGAGATCAAGCTGAAGTAATCCAGCGCGTGTCGCAACGCGTGGCGCGCAGCGAACAGCCGCGCCCGCAACATGACCGGTGACGATTGCCACATTTTCATTCAGAGAATTCCGCTCGCGTCTGGTTAAAGATTGCGTTCACTCACGCCGATAACCCAGTCTGATCCCTAGCGCGACGTCGGGCTCGCCTGGCGCCCGCTGCCGATTGCACGAGGTGAGGGCGCATGCGGATGCGGTGGTTCAAGCGGATAAGTGTGGTCTGTCTGCTGTTGGCGTCTGCCGCCGCAGGGACGGCTGCTGCGGCGTCGGTCACCGTGACCGTCGCCGACGCCAGTGGTGTGCTGGTCGATGCAGTGGTGAGCCTGGAACCTGCGCGGCCGGTTGCGCCGAGCGCGGGCAAGACCGTGGAAATGGACCAGATCAACTCGCAGTTCGTGCTGGCAGTGCGCACCGGGACTCTGGTGCGCTTTGCGAACAACGACCAGATTCGCCATCAGGTCTACTCGTTCTCGCCGGTCAAGCGCTTCGAACTGCCGCTGTTCCAAGGCACCACTGCTGCGCCAGTGCGTTTCGATCAGCCTGGCCTGGTCACCATCGGCTGCAATATCCACGATTCGATGCAGGGGTACATCGTGGTGCTGGAGACACCGTACTTCGGCAAGACCGGCAGCGATGGCCGTGCCCAGCTGGAGGCGCCTGCGGGCAACTACACGTTGCGCGTCTGGCATCCGCGCATCAAGGGCGCTGCCAGCAGCGAGCCGTTGGTGATCGCGCGCGATGCGGTGCAGCGTCGCGTCACCTTGCAGACCACCGGCACTGCGCCGGTGGTGGCGCCACCGGATGCGCGCGCGCGCGCGCTGCAGGACAAGTTCCGTAACGCCGACCCGAAGAAGCCGCGCCCATGAGGTCGATGCGCCTGCATACCCGCATCGCGGCCTTGCTGGTGCTGGTCGTGCTTGCCACACAGGCGCTCACATTTTTTGCCGTGCAGGTGGCCACCGAGCGCAGCGTCAAGGCGCAGCTGGGCGAAGAGCTGGAAATCGGGCAGGGGGTCTGGCAACGCATCAACGTGCGCCGCGACGAGCAGTTGCTGCAGTCGGCGTTGGTGCTGGCCGACGATTTCGGGTTCCGTGCGGCCGTCGCCAGCGGCGATGTGCCGACGATGCAATCGGCCTTGCGCAACCACGCCGCGCGCATGTCGGCGCAAACCGCGTTATTGCTCTCGCCGGATGGCGAATTCTTGACCGGCCTGGCTGACGTGCCGCAAGCCGAACAACTGCGTGCGGTGCAGGCATTGCTGCAACAGGCGCAGCGCGATGGACGCGCAGTGGGTGTGGTGGCGCTGGATCAGCGCATCGTGCGCTTGGCGGTAGTGCAGGTACTGGCGCCGAACCGGGTCGGCTGGATCGGGATCGGCAACGAATCCGGCGACGGCCTGGCGCAGGATTTCCGCAGCACCACCGGGCTGGATGCCACCTTCTTCACCGATGGCCCGCCGCTGCGCGTGCTGGCCTCCACGATGGCGCCATCGGCGCGCGCCGAATTTGCGCAACAACTGGCCGCGGCGAAGAAGCTGCCGGCTGTATCGATCCCGTTGACGTTGGGCCAGTCGCGCTATCTGGTCAGGCTGCAAGCGATCCAAGGCGACAGCCACATGCGGGTCGCGTTGCAGGCATCGCTGGATCGCGTTGTCGCGCCGTATCGCGTTCTCAAGCTGCGCATCCTGCTGCTGGCCGGGTTAGCCACTGTTGCCGCACTGGTTGTGGCGATTTTTCTCGCACGCAGCGTGAGCAAACCAGTCGCACAACTGGTACAGGCCGCGCGGCGCATCCAGCGCGGCGATTACTACACCGCCGTGCAGGTGCCGCCTGGCCGCGAACTTGCCGAGCTGGCCGACAGTTTCGGGCGCATGCAGCACCAGATCGCCAGCCGCGAGCAGCACATCCTGCATCAGGCCCGCCACGACGCCTTGACCGGCCTGCCCAACCGGATCTGGTTGCTGGAGCGGTTGAAGGAGGTGGTGGAGCAGACCGTGGCAGCCGGAGGCACCGCCGCGGTGCTGATCCTGGATCTGGAGCGTTTCAAGGAACTTAACGACAGCCTGGGCCACGACTTCGCCGACCAGGTGTTGGTGGAGGCCGGTCGCCGGTTGGTGGAGGTCGTGCAGGAGCCCAATCTAGTCGGTCGGCTGGGCAGCGATGAATTCATGGTGGTGGTGGCGCAAGCCGATGCGGTCAGCGTGCAGCAGGATGCGCAGCGCCTGCTGCTGCAGCTGCGTCGCCCGCTGGTATTGCCGCAGGCGCGTATTCAGCTCGAAGCTAGCATCGGCATCGCGCTGATTCCCGAGCATGGCGCCGATCCGGATACCTTGTTGCGCCGCGCCGATATCGCGCGCCGCCAAGTCGGCACCACAAGCGCCATTGGCGCCAGCGTCTATCGCCTGGGCCAGGACGAACAGCATCTGCGGCGTTTGCGTCTCACTGGCGATCTGCGTCAGGCCATTGGCGCAAACGAACTCACCTTGCGCTTCCAACCCAAGATCTGTCTGCGCAGCGATCAGGTCGAGCAGGTCGAAGTACTGGTGCGCTGGCATCACCCGGTGCTCGGCCCGATCGGCCCGGACGAATTCATTCCGCTGGCCGAGCACGCCGGCGTGATCCACCCACTCACCCGCTTCGTGCTGGACGAAGCGCTGCGCTGCCAGGCGCAATGGCGCGAGCAAGGGCTAGTGCTCGGCATGGCAATCAATTTGTCCGCGCTCGACCTGTCCGATCCCGGCTTGCCCGACTTCGTGCGCGGCCGTCTGGAGCATCACGCCGTGCCGGCGCAGTCGGTCACGCTGGAATTGACCGAAAGCGCCTTGATGCGCGATGTCGAATTCGCGCTGCACATGCTGCATCAGTTACGCGGCGTGGGCGTACGTCTGTCCATCGACGACTTCGGTACCGGCTATTCCTCGTTGGCCCAACTCAAGCGCATGCCGGTGAACGAATTGAAGATCGACAAGAGTTTCGTCATGCAGTTGGCCGAAGGCACCGACGATGCCTTCATTGTCCGCAGCACGATCGATCTAGGGCACAACCTGGGCCTGAGCGTCATCGCTGAAGGCGTCGAGAACGCCACCGCGCTGGCGCTGTTGCGCGGTTACGGCTGCGACATGGTGCAGGGCTATCTGTATTCGCCACCGCTGGAAGAGGCGCCGCTGGTGGCCTGGTGCATGCGCCAACTCGGCATGACCTCGGCGGCGCACGCAGGTGTGCAGCGATGAGCGTGCATCAGCGTGTTGTCGTGATCGCTGCATCCGCTGCCAGCGCATTCGCGCCAGTGCACGCACTGGCCGGCGACTGTGTTTTGAGCACATCGGCGATGCGCCCGTTGAATCGCTCCGCCATGCCATTGGTTCTGGGCGTCCTGGGCTTGGTCAGCCGGTGTTCGATGCCCAGTTCCTGGCACAGTTGATCGAACTCGTGGTCGCCACTGGGCTCACGCTCCTTGCTGGCAAACAGGCGGTCCGTGAACTCCTTGCCATTGTCCGGTCAGCAGTTTGTTGATCTTGATCGGACAGGCCTTGTGCAGTGCGCTCAGAAAGGCCTTTGCATTGGCCGCTGTCTTGTTGGTTTTGCACTGCACGAACACCCAGCGGGTGGCCCGGTCGATGGCCACGAACAGATAGCGCCGTTGCGATTGGTCCTGCATCTGGGGCAGGTACTTCACATCCATGTGCACATAGCCGGGCGCGTAGCTCTTGAAGGCCTTGTGGGCGACAGCAGGCTCCCGGGGCTTGAGGTCGTTGAGGTTGCCAGCCCCATGTCGGCGCAGGCACCGGTCCAGGCCCGAGCGAGAGACATCGGCACAGATGAATTCCCGAGTGACCGCCAGCAAGTCATCCAGGGGCAACAACAAGGTGCGGCGCAAGTGGAGTACCACGCTCTCTTGTGCGGGCGTGAGCACCGTCTGCAGGCGATGGGCTGTGTGCGAGCGATCTCCGAACACATCGCGCTTCTTCCACTTGTAGACCGTCTGGTCGGTGATGCCAAAGCGCTGGGCCAGCACGCTGGCGGTTTCATTACTGGCTGCTATCTCGGCGCGCACGGCGGGTGTGGTGCGGGCGTTCTTGTGCAGGGCTATCAGCATGGCTTGGCTCCCGGAGTCCATTGCAGGGACTCTATCAACTCCTGCAAGACGACTTGGGCCATGAAGAGTGGATAGCGTTTGGGATCTATGCCATCGTCCGGGATGCGACA
>NZ_JBBYGR010000027.1:0-30732 GCF_038405005.1 Xanthomonas sp. JL1
AACAGGACTGCCGCTTGAATCGTTGCCATCTCAACGGCGCCCAAGGCGATGCACTGCACGTGCTCGGCTGCGCCGCTGGCTACAACCTGCGGTGGCTGCTGCGCTGGATCGCCTTTTTGCGTGCCTGGTTGCAGGTGGTGCGGGCGCGCCCCTCAACGTGCTCAAGCATCATGTGGCCAGCAAACATGGCATTTGGTGTTTGAGAGGGTTTTTCAGGGGCGACTAATGACCACTCCCCAATTCCTGCGTGCGCAAACGCTTCGCGATCGCCAATCCCGTCTCTGCTCTACGCATCCCAATGCCCACCAACGAATCTCCGCTCCTGCGTATCGATATCTGGTCCGACGTCGTGTGCCCCTGGTGCTGGATCGGCAAGCGCCGTTTCCAGTCCGCCATTGCTGCGCTTGGCGCGCAGGCGCCGGTCTTGGACATTCACTACCACGCGTTTCAACTCGATCCCGAGGCCGGGCTGGAGCCGACGCCGTTGCGCGATGCGCTGGCGTTGAAGTTCGGCGGTACTGCGCGGGTCGAGCAGATGCTGGCGCAGCCCCAGGCCACCGCGCAGGCGGAAGGATTGCCGCTGGATTTCGATCGTGGGCAGGTGCAGGTCAGCACGCTGCGTGCGCATCGGTTGATCTGGCTGGCCAGCCACGAGGGCGATGTGGATGCGGTGATGGAAGCGCTGTTTCATGCGCACTTTACCGAAGGCCATAACGTGGGCGCGATCGAAACGCTGGTGCATGCCGGTGAGGCTGGGGGTCTTGCCGCGGCGCGCGTGCAGGCGATGCTGGAGTCGGAAGAAGGCATCGTCGAGGTACACGCACAGCTGGCGCAGGCTGCTGCGCTGGGCATTCGTGCGGTGCCCAGTTTCGTGATCAACGGCCGTGCCCTGATCCAGGGCGCGCAGCCGCCGGAGAGCGTTGCGCAAGCCTTGCTGCAGTTGGCGGCCGAATCGACACCAGTCGGTGGGCCGGATGCCTGCGGACCGGACGGCTGCGCGGTGTGATCTGCATGCCTGCTGCATGCATCGGCACGCAAGCAACGGCATGACACTGCCCGCCCGCGCGCAGACGGTGGCGGTCATCGGCGCCGGGCTGGCCGGTCTGGCCTGTGCGCAGCAACTGCAGGCGGCGGGCTATGCCGTGACGCTGTTCGATCAGGCCGATGCGCCGGGTGGACGCATGCGTCACTGCGCAGGCCAGGAGTGGCAATGCGATTACGGCGCGCAATATTTCACTGCGCGCGATCCTGCGTTTGCGGCGGTGGTGGATGCCTGGATCGACGCCGGCGTTGCCGCACCCTGGCAGGCGCGCATCGCAAGCTGGGACGGCGCACAGATAAGCCGCTCACAGAACGCTCTGACGCGTTATGTGGGTGTTCCCGATATGGCTGCGCCGGCTCGTTGGCTTGCGGCGAATTTGGATGTTCATCTGTGTACCGAAGCGTGTGCGCTGCAACTTGGCGTGCAGGGATGGAGCGTATCGTTCGCACAAGACGCGGCAACGCACATGTTCGATGCGGTATTGCTTGCCGTTCCGGCACCGGATGCGGTTGCGTTGGTTGCACAGATTGCGCCTGCGTTTGCGTCGATTGCCCAACAGGCACACATGCATCCTGCGTGGGCGGTGATGGCGCATTTCGATGGGCCAATCGATCCGGGCTACGACGCACTGTTCGTCAATGCCGGCCCGTTACGCTGGGTGGCACGCAACGCCAGCAAGCCTGCGCGCGCAGGCGTCGAGACCTGGCTGCTGCACGCCACTGCCGAGTGGAGCCAAACACACGGCGATGCCACGCCCGCGAACGTCATTGCCAGCCTTTCGCCTGAGCTTGCAGCGCTCGGTTTGCCGATGCCGCAGTCATGCGACGCTTTTTTTTGGACGGTCGCTAGCAGCGCCCCCGCGTTGCAGATCGGCTGTGCCTGGGATGCGCAGTTGGGCCTGGGCATGTGCGGCGATTGGATGGCCGGCGGCAAGGTGGAGGGCGCATGGCAAAGTGGAGTGGCGTTGGCGCGGTGCGTGTCTGCCGACGATGTGCCGCGCAGCGGTTGTAACTGACGCCGTGGCAGGCATCGCAGAGCAACTCATGGCGTGGTGCAAGGCAATGCACAGATCATCGCATTCGCAGATGCGCGTGGCAGTGGGCGCGGGGGCAAGCCAGTCCGGTCGAGTGCGTGTCGAGGTGATGAAGCCAGCATGCGCGCGCCTGTGTATCGAGCCTGATCGAGCGCCACGCTGATGCATGATTCCAGCGCGCCCACAGCGCAGACCACCCAGCAAAGGCCGGCCCATACGCTGCGTCTGATTCTGGGCGACCAGCTCAATCCACAACACAGCTGGTTTGCGACGCGCGATGCGGGCGTGGTCTATGTGTTGATGGAAGTGCGGCAGGAAACCGACTACGTGCTGCATCACGCGCAGAAGGTCCTGGCGATCTTCGCGGCCATGCGTGCCTTCGCTGCAGGTTTGCGGCGGGACGGGCATCGGGTGCGCTATGTGACGATCGACAATGCCAGCAACCGGCAGTCGATCCCGCACAACCTCGAGGCGTTGATGGCGCATTACCGGGCCGACCGGTTGGACTACCAGGCCCCGGACGAGTGGCGGCTGGACGAAGCGCTGCAGCACTGGAGCGCGGCGCAGCCCTTTGCCACGCGCATGGTCGACAGCGAACATTTTCTGACCGCGCGCAATGAAGTCGCCGCCTGTTTTCGCGCCGGCAGCCCGTGGCGCATGGACGTGTTTTATCGGCGCATGCGGCGCCAGCATCGGATCCTGCTCGATGCCGCCGGCGAACCGGAAGGCGGGCGCTGGAACTTCGATCACGACAATCGTGCGCCGTGGCCGGGCGACCCACCTGCGCCACGGGATTGGCGCGCAACGCACGATCACAGCGCGCTGTGGCGCACGATCGAAGCCGCCGGCGTGCGCAGTTTTGGCGCGCCGAATGCGCAAGCTCTGCCATGGCCGGTCGATCGCGAGGAAGCCTTGCAGCATCTGGATGCATTCATCGCAGACGCCTTGCCGGATTTCGGCCGCTACGAAGATGCGATGAGCACGCGCAGCCCGCGCCTTTTTCATTCGCTGCTGTCGTTTGCGCTCAACGTCAAGATGCTGCATCCGCGCGAAGTGATCGCGCGTGCCGAAGCGGCATGGCGGCAAGGGCATGCGCCGTTGGCGGCGGTGGAAGGCTTCATCCGCCAGATTCTGGGGTGGCGCGAATACGTGCGCGGTGTGTACTGGTCGCAGATGCCCGGCTACGCGGATTTGAATCACCTCGATCAGCATGCACCGCTGCCGCACTGGTTCTGGGATGGGCAGATCGGCATGCGCTGCCTGGCCGATGCGGTCGGTAATTCGCTGGCCAACGCGCATGCGCATCACATCCAGCGGCTGATGGTGATCGGCAATTTTGCGCTGCTGGCGGGGCTGGACCCGCAGGCGCTGCATCGCTGGTACTTGGGCGTGTACATCGACGCCTTCGAGTGGGTGGAGCTGCCCAATACGGTCGGCATGAGTCAGTTCGCCGATGGTGGCCTGCTGGGCAGCAAGCCGTATATCAGCGGCGCGGCCTATGTCGATCGCATGAGCGATTACTGCAGTGGCTGCCGGTACCAGCGCAAGCTGCGGGTCGGCGCGAACGCGTGCCCGTACAACGCGTTGTACTGGGATTTCCTGCAGCGCCAGCGTCCGCTGTTGGGCGCCAACGAACGCCTGGCACTGCCGTATCGCCAGCTCGATGGCATGGCCCCCGAGGTGTTGGCTGAGGTGCAGGCCCAGGCCGCGCATTGGCGGTCCCATCTCGAGGCACTGTGAGCCTTCCCGCAGTGGCCGAAAGGACGCGCAGCTGAATGCGCGATCTGACGCTGCCACGCGCATCTGCGACAATGCTGCGCTGCGCCACCAAGGCGCCTGGCCCGGGAGTCCCCAACATGCTTCTGATCGGCGTTGCCGGTACCGAACTCAGCGCACAGGAACGCGACTGGCTACAGCACGATGCGGTTGCCGGCGTGGTGCTGTTCAAGCGTAACTTCGGCTCGCGCAGCCAGGTGGCCGAGCTGTCGGCGGCGATCCGCGCGGCAGCGCCGCGCCCGGTGCTGATCTGCGTGGACCAGGAAGGCGGACGCGTGCAGCGGTTTCGCGAAGGATTCAGCGCGCTGGCGCCGTTGCAAAGTTTCGGGGCGCAGTACGCGCAGGCCCCTGAGGCTGCATTGGCTGCCGCACGCGCACATGCGCAGCTGATGGCCAGCGAGGTCCGCGCCAGTGGTGTGGACCTGAGCTTCGCGCCGGTGGTGGATCTAGGCCGCGGCAATCGCGCCATCGGCGATCGCGCCTTCAGCGACGACCCGCAGATCGTGGCCACCTTCACCCGCGCTTATGTGCAGGCGCTGCACGGCGCCGGCATGGCCGCCACGCTCAAACATTTTCCCGGCCACGGCACCGTGCTGGAAGACACCCATGTCGACCATGCCAGCGACCCGCGGCCGCTGGAGGCGTTGCAGGCCGAAGATCTGGTGCCGTTCGTGGCCGGCATCGAGGCCGGCGCCGACGCGGTGATGATGGCGCACGTGGTTTACCCCCAGGTGGCCCCGGAACCGGCTGGGTATTCGCAGCGCTGGATCGAACAGATCCTGCGCGGCCAGATGGGCTTCCGCGGCGTGGTCTTTTCCGACGATATCGGCATGGCCGCCTCGTTGAGTGCCGGCGGCGTGGCAGGCCGGGTGCATGCGCATCTGGATGCCGGCTGCGATGTGGTGTTGGTCTGCCACCCGGAACTGGTCGCCGAATCGCTGCAGGCCGTGCAGGGCCGTCGCCTCAATACCGCCGCATTGATCGGCTTGATCGGCCGCGGCGCATTGGGCTGGGATGGCCTGCTCGCCGGCACCGACGCGTCATTCACCGCTCCTCTTTCTGCCCATTTCGGAACAACTGCCTGATGTCCACGCTCACCATTTCCCAGGCCCAGGCCCAAGCCGATCTGCTGGTCGACCGTCCGGCCATCGATGCCGCCGTCGCCACCATCGCCGATGCGATCGCGCGCGACTATGCCGGCGAAGTGCCGGTGTATCTGACCATCATGCACGGCGCGCTGCCATTCTCCGGCCAGCTGGCGCTGGAGCTGGGCGCACGCGGCCAGGACCTGCAATTCGATTACCTGCATGCCACGCGCTACCGCGGCGAGACCACCGGCGGAGAGCTGGTGTGGAAGCACCGCCCGGCCACTGCGCTGTTCGGTCGCCGCGTGATCCTGGTCGACGACATCCTCGACGAGGGTTACACGCTGCAGGGCGTGTGCCAGTGGTGCCTGGAGCAGGGCGCGACCGATGTGCGCGTGGCAGTGCTGACCGTCAAGCGTCACGACCGCTGCGTGCCGGGCGTGACGGCCGATTACGTGGGCGTGGAAGTGGCCGACCGTTACGTGTTCGGCTTCGGCATGGATGTCAACGAGCAACTGCGCGGCATTCCTGCCATCTATGCGATGAAGCAGTAACCCGCCGTTTTCCGCTCGCAGACGTGCGAGCTGCCGAGCGCGCCTTGCTGCGCGCACCGTCGTTGATTTGTTGCAGAGGTCGGTTGTGTCCGCAAATTCCATCGCATTGGCCGTCATCGGCGGCACTGGTGTCTACACGCTCGCGCAGCTGGACGATGTGCAGTCGCACCACGTCCAAACGCCCTATGGCGCGCCGTCCGGGCCGATCCGCGTGGGCATGCTGCTTGGCCATCGCGTCGCCTTCCTGGCAAGGCATGGCGAAGGGCATTCGCTGCCGCCGCACAAGGTCAATTACCGCGCAAACATCGCTGCACTGCAGCAAATCGGTGCCTCGCGCGTGCTGGCGCTCAACACCGTGGGCGGGATCACCCAACAGTTCGGACCACGCGTGTTGGCCTGCCCGGATCAGCTGATCGATTACACCTGGGGCCGTGTGTCCACCTTCTGCGAAGAGCCTGGCAACGAGGTGCAGCACGTGGATTTCGGCCATCCGTATTCGCCGATGTTTCGCAGCAAGGTGATTGCGGCAGCCAATGTGACCGGCGTCACGATGGTGGCGGGCGGTTGCTACGGTGCGACGCAAGGACCACGGCTGGAAACGATTGCAGAGATCGCACGCATGCGCCGCGATGGCTGCGATCTGGTCGGCATGACCGGCATGCCCGAAGCCGGCCTGGCGCGCGAAAAAGGCCTGGAATATGCGTGTCTGGCGATTGTGGCCAATTGGGCGGCCGGTTGCGGCGACGCCCAGGAAATCACCATGGCCGAGGTGTTGGCCAATGTCGATGCCGCATCGTCCGGCTTGCCCGAGCTGATTGGCGAACTTGCACGCGGGTGATTGTCATCGGGGCATAAGCTTTGCATACTCGGCGCGTACGCACGCCGTACACCACCCATTAATTATTGCAAAGGTCTCGCATCACCATGCCGAACGGTACCGTCAAGTGGTTCAACGACGCCAAGGGATTTGGCTTCATCTCTCCGGAGGACGGCAGCGCCGATGTCTTCGCGCACTTCTCCGCGATCAATTCCAAGGGCTTTCGCAGCCTGCAGGAAGGCCAGCGCGTCAGTTATGACGTGACCCAGGGCCCCAAGGGTGCCCAGGCTTCGAACATCACGCCGGTCGAGTAATCTGACTCGATTGTGCGGTTGAAGAACCCCGCCACGGCGGGGTTTTTTTTTGCGCAGGTGAGCGCGGGCAGTGTGAGCCAAGCAGAGCAGCGACGATGCACCGAGCATTACGTATTGCAGTAGTGGGCTACGGCACGGCGGGGCAGGCACCGGCCGTGCTGCTGGGCGCCGATGGGCATCAACTGGAAGTCTTCGAGCGCGCGCCTGCGCCCGGGCCAGTGGGCGCAGGTTTTCTACTGCAGCCCAGCGGTTTGCAGGTGCTCTGGAATATGGGCTTGCTGCCACAGGCGCTTGCGCATGGCGCGCCGGTGCGCCGCTTGTATGGCGACACGCCCTGCGGGCGTGCAGTGATGGACATGCAGTACCGCGATCTGGATGCGCGGCTGATGGGCGTGGGCATGCAGCGCGGCGCCCTGTTTACGTTACTGCGCGAGGCCTGGCCGCAACACGCGCAACTGCACGTGGATACGCAGATCACCGCGATCGATCACGCGGGCGTGCGCGTGCAGGACCAACGCGGGCACTGGCATGGCCCCTACGATCTGATCATCGCCGCCGATGGCTCGGCCTCCACGTTGCGCGCGCAGGCGCAGGGAACGCAGCTGGATCGCGTGTATCCGTGGGGAGCGCTGTGGTGTCTGTTGCCGCCGAAGACTGGCCGTTCGTGGACGAATTGCGCCAGCGCTATATCGGCGCACGCAAGATGATCGGTCTGCTGCCGGTGGGCACGCGTCCGGGCGACGACAGCCCGTGGCTAAGTTTTTTCTGGAGCCTGCCGTGCAGCGATTTTGTCGCGTGGGAACAGCGCGGCATTGCCGCCTTGCGCGATGAAGTGGCGCAGATGTGGCCCGAAGCGCACGCGCGTCTGGCCACGGTGCAGGTGCATGGCGCACTGGCACGCGCGAGTTATCGCGATGCGGTGGTGTCGCGCTGGCATCGCGGCCGCTTCGTGCTTGCCGGCGATGCCGCGCATGCGATGAGCCCGCAATTGGGGCAGGGCGTGAACATGGCGCTGCTGGATGCATTGGCGATGCGCGATGCGCTGCGCGCAGGCGCCGATCTGGACGCTGCCTTGCAGCGCTATCAACGCGAGCGCCAGGCGCATGTGGCGATCTATCACCGCTGGAGCCGCTGGCTGACGCCGTTGTTCCAGTCCGAACGCGATCTCTGGGCCCAAGGTCGCGACGTGCTGCTGCGCCCGATGGGACGCGTGCCGGGCGGGCGCGGGCACATGCTGCGTGTGCTCAGCGGTACCCAGCACGGTTGGTTCGGCAAGTTGGCGTTGGCGCCGGAATTCGTCGAGGCCTTATCGCAACCGGTCGTGCGTGTAGCCGACGATAAAACCGAAGCGGTCGCGTAGAGCGCCCGACAAACTGACGCGCGTCTTCCAGGTAGGCGCTGCCGGTGCTCGGAATCGGCATGTCCCACTCGAACACTCCGGTTCCTCTGCGCCGTCCGCAGCCAGCTGACGGCGCTCGCTACGTGTTTTAGCCGCTCTGGGTCGCGGCGTCGGCCGGTGCGTTCGCGGCGCTGGCTAACGTATCGGTAATGCCATCGCATCGCCTTCCACGCAGGCAACCAGGCGCTCGCCTTCGCGCAGCGTCGGCACGATGCCTGCGGTGAACTGCGAGAACGCCGGCAGGATGGTGACGCGTTCGCGCAACCAGAACGCCGGCCAGCGGCGCGACACCCCCGGCAGCTTGGCCAATGGATGCAGATGCCCGCACAGTACGTGACGGGTAGGGTGCGGCAATGGGTCGTGGCGCAGTACGAACGGGCCATCTTCCACCTGTTCGCCAGCCGCTTCGATGTGTAGATCCGCGCCGGCGAGTGCACGGTCGTGATTGCCGCGGATGGCGATCACGCGCAACGCGCAATGCTGCTCGCGCCAGGCGCTCCAGCGCCGATGCCAGGCCGCGCGCGGTGCCGGGCCGTGCAGCAGGTCGCCCAGGATCCAGAGGGCCTGGACATCGCGGTGTGCGAGCAACGCATCCAACCGTTCCAGATCGTGCGCGGTGCCCCCGGCCGGCAGGCCGATACCGGCACGCCGGAAGACATCGGCCTTGCCCAGGTGCAGATCGGCGATCAACAACGCACGGTGTGCCGGGCGATACAACGCACGTTCGCCGAGCAATTCCACGGTTTCGCCGGCCAGCTGCAGCTGCACGCTATCGCCCATGCTTGCGCTCCAGTTGTTCGGCAGCGCGCAAGACGCGCGCCTTCCAGTCTTCGGTACTCAGTTGCCCGCGCACGCGTTCGGCCCAGAGCGGAAACGACAACGGAGTGAGGCTGCGCGGTTTGCACAGGCGCAACGCGCGGCGCGCGCAATCTTCCAGCGCATGCGCAAGCCGCGCGAGCTCGAGCTGGCCTTCGAACACCTCGCGTTCGGCTTGCGCAAGCAGCAAGTGATCCGGGTCGAAACGCTGTAACACGTCGTACAGCAAGCCGCTGGAGGCCTGCAGCTGCCGCAGGCTGCGCGGCGCCCGCCCAGGCAACGAGGGCGACAACAGTCCGGCCACGCGCGCGATCTCGCGAAATTGCCGGCGCGCCAGCTCGCCCAGATTGAGGCTGTCGCGCAGATCGGCGAACAGGTTCACCGGCGACAACAGGGTCTGCAGCACATCGGCATCGATCTCGACATCCTGCGCCGGCGACAGCACAAAGCCATAGTCGTTAGCCGCAAAGCTAAACGTATTGCGCTGGCGTCGGCCCCAACGCGCCGCGAGCAACGCGGCCAGGCCTTCGTTGACCTGGCGGCCGGCGAACGGGTACACGAACACATGCCGGCCATCGCGCGCCTTGATGCTTTCCACCAGCAGATGATCCGGCGCAGGCAACGATGAGAGCGAGGCCTGCAGCTGCAACAATGGCGCCAAGGCCTGCATCTCCGGCGCGTCGCCGGGGTCGGCGAACACCGCTTCCACCTCGCGGCCCAGTGCCGACGACAACGGCATGCGTCCGCCCATCCATTTCGGCACCACGCCACTGCCGCCCTTGGCCACGCGCACGTAGGCGGTCATGTCTTCCAGGCGCACCAGCTCCAGCAAGCGGCCGGCGAACTGGAAGCGATCGCCGCGGCGCAGGCGGCCGATGAATTGTTCTTCCACCGCGCCCAGCTGCCCGCCGCGCAGGAACTGCACGCGCACGCTGCCGTCGCTGGTGATCGTGCCGATGGACAGCCGATGCCGGAGCGCGACGCGCCGGTCGATCACGCGGTACATGCCGTCGTCGTCGCGAACCACCTTATGGAAATCAGGGTAATGCGCCAATGCGCTGCCACCTTGCACGATGAAATCCAGCACCGCGTTCCAGGTGGGTTTTTCCAGCGCAGCGAAGGCATCGGTACCGCGCACTTCGTCGAACAACGCATCGGCATGGAAGCCACCGCCGAGGGCGAGGGTGACGCAATGTTGTGCCAGCACGTCCAGCGATAACCGCGGCGGTGGACGCGCTTCGATATGTCCATGCACCAGCGCGCGGTGTGCCGCGGCATATTCGACCAATTCCAGCGCATGCGAGGGTACGCACACCACGTGGCCGGATTCGCCGGGGCGATGGCGCGCGCGCCCGGCGCGTTGCAGAAGGCGCGCAATGCCTTTCGGGCTGCCGATCTGCAACACCTGATCCACGGCAGGGAAGTCCACGCCCAGATCCAGGCTGGCGGTGGCCACCACGCAGCGCAGGCTGCCATCGGCCAACCCGCGTTCGGCGGCGGCGCGTAGCGATGGATCCAGCGAGCCGTGATGCAGCGCGAGCGTGGCCAGATCGTCCGGCCACACCGCACTCAATGCCTGATGCCACAACTCGGCCTGCGCGCGGGTATTGGTAAATACCAGGCTGGTGCGCTGCTGCATGATCTTCTGCAGCACGCGCGCCAGTTGCGCCAGACCAAGATGGCCCGCCCAGGGAAAGCGCTCGCCACTGTCCGGCAACAAGGTTTCCAGGGTCATCGTGCGCGGTTTGACGCCGGAGACCAGCGCAGCGTTGGGGCGATGCGGCAACAGCACATCGCGTGCCTGCGATAAATTGCCCAGCGTTGCCGACAGCCCCCAGATGCGTAGCTGCGGCGTCCATCCGCGCAAGCGCGCAAGACACAATTGCAGCAGCACACCGCGCTTGTTGCCGAGCAGTTCGTGCCACTCGTCGACGATCACGCAGCGCAGCGCCGACAGCTGCAGCGCGGTATCCGGATACGACAACAGCAAGGCCAGCGATTCGGGCGTGGTGACCAGCACATCGAGCTTGCCGCTGCGTGCCAGGCGCTTGTCGCGCGCGCTGGCATCGCCGGTGCGCAGGCCCACCTGCCAGTCCAGCCCCAAGGCGTCCACCGGCTCGCGCAGTGCGCGTGCGGTGTCGGCGGCCAGTGCGCGCAATGGCGTGATCCACAACACTTGCAGATTGCGTTGTTGCTGGCGGCGCGCAGGTGAGGTGGGTTTGCCCGGTTTGCGCGGGGATTTGCGCCCACGCGCGGCCAATGCCTCAAGTAACGGCCCGCCAAATGCCGCCAGCGTCTTGCCGCTGCCGGTGGGCGTGTGCAGCAGGCCGGATTCGCCATCGAGATAGCGCTTCCACACATCGCGTTGAAACGGCAGCGGCGCCCAGCCACGCTGCGCGAACCAGGCAAGCCATTGCTGCAATGGCGTGCCATGCGGCGGCCGCGTGGCACTCACCGCGCCAGTGCCTGCAGGCTGCTCAGATGATCGGCGTCGGCCATCGGCTTGTCCTGACGCCAGCGCAGGATGCGCGGGAAGCGCACCGCGATGCCGGATTTGTGCCGCGCGCTACGGTTCACCGCTTCAAACCCCAGCTCGAACACATGATGCGCCGTGACCGCGCGCACCGGGCCGAAGCGCTCGGTGGTATTGGCCCGGATCCAACGATCCAGCTGCAGAATTTCGCTGTCGTCCAGACCCGAATACGCCTTGGCGATCGGCACCAGTTGGCCTTCGTGCCACAGCCCGAAGGTGTAATCGGTATAGAGCGTGCTGCGTCGGCCGTGGCCGGCCTGCGCATACAGCAGCACGGCATCGATGGTGAGCGGGTCGATCTTCCATTTCCACCAATCGCCGCGCCGGCGACCGGATTGATACACCGAACCGGCGCGCTTGAGCATCAGTCCTTCCACCCCGCGCTCGCGCGCTTCCACACGTACCTGCGCTGCGGCGTGCCAATCGCTGACCTGCACCAGCGGCGAGGCGACGATGCGCGGATCTGCCAGCGTGGTGAGGACGCCTTCCAGCAATGCGCGCCGCTCCTGCAACGGGCGCCCGCGCAGGTCTGCGCCATCCAGTTCCAGCAGGTCGTAGGCCACCACACGCGCGGGCGCGGCGGTCAAGGTCTTGGGCCCGGGCTTGAGCCGCTGGATGCGCGTCTGCAGTGCAGTAAATGGCATCGGCAGGGACTGCTCCGGTTGCCAGGCCAGCAGCTCGCCATCGATCACGGTGCCGTCGGGTAACTGCAGCGCGGCGTGTTCGATTTCTGGAAAGCGACCGTCCAGGCGCTCTTCGCCGCGCGACCACAAGGCCGCTTCGCCTGCGCGCCGAATCAGTTGCAGGCGGATGCCGTCCCATTTCCATTCCAGCAGCCAGTCGTCGATGGCGCCGAGCGTTTGGACCTCGGCTTCCAGCGGCGATGCCAGAAAGAACGGGTAGGGCTGCTGGCGATCGCCGGGCAGTTCTTCGCTGGTCAACAACTCCGCAAGATAGGTCGGATGCGGCCGCCAACTGCCGAGCATGCGCTGCGCAATCCGCGCGGTATCCATGCCCGACAATTCGGCCAATGCCTGCTGCACGAGCCGCTGCGACACGCCCACGCGTAGCGCGCCGGTGAGCAGCTTGTTGAACACCAGCCGCTCGTCGAAGGCCAGGCTGCGCCATGCTTGCACGATGCAGGCCTTGCGCACTTCCACGTCCTTGTTGGCGATCGGCAGCAGGCGCTGTTCGATCCACTCCGCCAGTGGCAGATCGGCCGCTTCGGTGACCGGATCGTCCAGCAGCAAGGCCAGGGTTTCGGCCAGATCGCCGACGTGGTCGTAGCTGTCGGCCACCAGCCAATCGGCAATCCCGGCGGTGTCGGTGATCCACTCGCGCAATTCGCCGCTGCCGGCGATGCGCATGCGCGCGCTGGCCACCTTGCCACCGGCCAGCAGATACAGCGCCCACGCCGCATCCAGCGCCGGCGCATCGCGGAAATACGCCACCAGCGCGGCGCGCTTGTCGAGCGTGCCGGTGCTGCGATCCAGGGTGCGGTACAACGCCGCGAAACGCTTCACGGCAGCGCCCGCGGCGTTGTGCGCCTGTCGGCTGCGCGCAGCTCCAGTGCGCGTCGGGTAAACGCTGCGAACGCGCGCGTGCGCCGCTGCGGCTGCGGTGGCCCGATGATGGCTGCGGGTGCGTTGCGATGCGCGCAAAACGCCAGCGCGTGCCGGCGCAACGCAAGCGCACCGCTCAGGCCAATACGCAGACGCGCGCGGACATGACGGCGTGCGGGCAACGGGTTCATTCCTCGGCTCCGAAATCGATGCGGAAGGCTTCCGCTGCGACGCCGCGTTCCCGCAAGTGCTGGATCAAGGCATCGGTATTGCCATGCGTGGCGATCACGCGTCGTGCGCCGGTCTCTTCGATGGTGCGTAACAGATCCGGCCAGTCGGCATGGTCGGAGACGACGAAGCCACGGTCGTAATTGCGCCGCCGCCGGTTGCCGCGGATGCGCATCCAGCCGGAGGCAAAACCTTGTTGCGCGCTGCGGAACCGGCGAATCCAGGCGCTGCCGGCCGCCGATGGCGGCGCGATGACCAATTGCCCGCAGTAGTCGGCGCCGCGCGCCTGCTCGCTGACCGGTTGTGTCTCCAGCATCGGGATGCCGGCCTGGCGATAGACCTCCACGCCCACTGCAACCGCGCCATGCAGGAGTGCCGGCTGCGTTTCCCATGCGCGCAATTCGGCCAGGACGCGTTGCGCCTTGCCCAGCGCATAGCAATACAGAATGGCTGCTTCGCCGCGCTCGGCACATTCGCGGCGCCAGGCAGAGATATCGGCAGCCACATCCGAGGTGTCCGGCCAGCGATACACCGGCAGCCCGAAGGTCGCCTCGGTGATGAAGGTGTCGCAGGGCACCACCTCGAACGGCTTGCAGGTGGGGTCGGGCTGGCGTTTGTAATCGCCGGAGGCGACCCAGACCTCGCCATCCACTTCGATACGCACCTGCGCCGATCCCAGCACGTGTCCGGCTGGATGCAGCGACACGCGCGCACGCCCAAGCGGAAACGCTTCACCGTCGGCATGCGTGTGATAAACCTGCTCGCCCAGGCGCCATTGTAGGATCGACAGGCTTTCGCGCGTGCAGTGGTATTCGCCCATGCCGCTGCGGGCGTGGTCGCCGTGGCCATGCGTGATTACCGCACGCGGCACCGGCCGCCATGGGTCGATATGGAAATCGCCTTGCGGGCAATACAGGCCCTCCGGCCCGAGCACCACCAGATCGCCGCGTGTTTGAAAGGTCTCGTCGTTGCCGTTGCGCATGCGGCAACTCTGGCCAAGCCGGTGTGCAGATCCTGAGAATGGGGCTGCCATCCATCGCCGCGCCAGCCGCAAGCGCGTATACCGCAGAGGCTGATCGGGAAAATGCGCGGTCGACCCGGGATGCGCAGTGCGATCAAGCGCATTGCAGGGCGTCCTGCGACGGACATCCGTCAGGGACGCGACACCTTGTCCGGTTCGCATCGCACGCCGCCAAAGACACGCGACGCGTTGAGATCAGATGCAGACTGTGGAGCGCGTCGTTCGGGCCGCTCTCGCTCCGAACCCAGGCTCCCGCACGCGCAACACGCGACAAACGCCAGTCGTTCCATCGGCAACTTAATGCCGCGTACGCCGCCCGGGCGAACGCACCGTGCTTGCTTCCACTGCCAGGGTGAAGCCGCGTTCCTCGCCGCCGTGCATCGCGCCGACATCGACCACATGGCGGCGGATCTCCTCGCCCTTCCCGTTACGCACCACCACCACGACGGTGTATTCCCATGGTTCGCCATCGGCCGGGTGGCGGATGGTGCCGTCGACCTTGAGCGGCACGATCGGCGCCGGCTGCGCGTGTTGCGCAGCCGCTGAATCGAAGCGCAGGTGGTGCTTGCAGGCAGGGCAGACGCTGGCGCTTTCCAGGATCGTCGCCTTGCAATGCGGGCAGCTGCGCGTGGCGCCGGGCGTGCCCGGACGGGGTACACTCATGTGGCGTCGCTGTCGTCGTCGCCACTCGCGTTGCCGGCGCTACTGCCGTTTGTCTTGATGCCACTGGCCGGCTTGCCGCCATCATCGCCCCAGCCGAAATCGGCCTGGCCACGCATGCGTGCACCGGATGCCACGGTGAGACTGCCGGCCTTGACGTCGCCGACCAATACGCCGGAGGCCTGCAGCTCGACCTGCGCGGCGGATTCGATATTGCCTTCGAGCTCGCCGGCGATGATCACCTTGTTGGCGCGCACGCCGCCGTTGAGCTTGGCACCGCGTTCGATGGTCAGATCGCCCTTGACGTTGACATCGCCCTTGAAGCGGCCGGCCAGACGCACATGGCCAGCGCCTTCGATCTTGCCTTCGATGCTGATGTCGGCAGCGATCAGCGACTCTTTCGCCTCGCTGTGACGCTGCTGCGGAGCCGTAGCCGTTGGTGCGACGCTGGGCGTGGCAGTGGCAGTGGCGGTGACCGGCGGCGCTGGGCTGGCCTCGGCAGTGAACAGCCGCCCATCCGCAGCGGGAACCTCGGGGGTGACCGGAACAACGTCTTTCTTGTTGGGACCTTGATCGCGCCACATCGACATCGCACTGCCTCGCTTTAGGGGTCGACGCCGACTATCGCTGCGCAACTGAATCTTTTGTGTGACGAACTACGCAATCCGCGATGGACGGCGTGCGTGCTCAGCCCGCCGTGTCCATGACAGCGCCGTGTCGCTCCACCCGATTGCGCCCGCGGTGCTTGGCGCGATACAGCGCTGCATCGGCTTTCTGGATCAGGCTCGCACCTTGTTCGCCATCGGCCGGAAAGCTGGCCACGCCGATCGAGGCAGTCACCTTATGGATCCCATTCGTTCGCGCACGCCAAGTCCTGCCCGCGAGCTTCTGCCCGGACCCCAACCGGATAGGGTTCAGCCGACTGCAGATCGGGGGGGGGCTCCGCCTGCTGGCGGCCCCCTGGATGGCTTGCCCGCTCGGCGGACGATGTCCCGGACCCGGCTGCCATCTCCCCCTGCGCCCTCGCCTGCGTTCTCGGCGGGCAGCTTCAGCGATCTGCTCCGTCAGTTCGATCCGTCGCTTCTTGATACATCGCTTCTTGATTCGATGCCTGCCGTCGGCACGCCGCATACAGCGGCTGCCCCAGCAGAGTGCGATGAGGTGCAATCGGGTCTGCGTGCAGCCGATGACCCGCCACCCACCGTGCGTGTCGCTGTCACTGCCGCGCGGCCGCCGCGCGCCAAGCCGGCCCCGCGACGGCGTGCGGCGCAACCCTCCGACGCTTCGCCGGCCGCGCAGGTGGATCTACGCACGCTCGGCTACAGTCAGCAGCAGCAAGAGAAGATCAAACCGAAGGTGCGTTCGACAGTGGCGCAGCACCACGAGGCACTGGTGGGCCATGGGTTTACACACGCGCACATCGTTGCGCTCAGCCAACACCCGGCAGCGTTAGGGACCGTTGCTGTCACGTATCAGGACATAATCAGGGCGTTGCCAGAGGCGACACACGAAGACATCGTTGGCGTCGGCAAACAGTGGTCCGGCGCACGCGCCCTGGAGGCCTTGCTCACGGAGGCGGGGGAGTTGAGAGGTCCGCCGTTACAGTTGGACACAGGCCAACTTCTCAAGATTGCAAAACGTGGCGGCGTGACCGCAGTGGAGGCAGTGCATGCATGGCGCAATGCACTGACGGGTGCCCCCCTGAACCTGACCCCGGACCAAGTGGTGGCCATCGCCAGCAATATTGGCGGCAACCAGGCGCTGGAGACGGTGCAGCGGCTGTTGCCGGTGCTGTGCCAGGCCCATGGCCTGACCCCGGACCAGGTCGTGGCCATCGCCAGCCATGGCGGCGGCAAGCAGGCGCTGGAGACGGTGCAGCGGCTGTTGCCGGTGCTGTGCCAGGACCATGGCCTGACCCCGGACCAGGTGGTGGCCATCGCCAGCAATATTGGCGGCAAGCAGGCGCTGGAGACGGTGCAACGGCTGTTGCCGGTGCTGTGCCAGGACCATGGCCTGACCCCGGACCAGGTGGTGGCCATCGCCAGCAATATTGGCGGCAAGCAGGCGCTGGAGACGGTGCAGCGGCTGTTGCCGGTGCTGTGCCAGGACCATGGCCTGACCCCGGACCAGGTGGTGGCCATCGCCAACAATAACGGCGGCAAGCAGGCGCTGGAGACGGTGCAACGGCTGTTGCCGGTGCTGTGCCAGGACCATGGCCTGACCCCGGACCAGGTGGTGGCCATCGCCAGCCACGATGGCGGCAAGCAGGCGCTGGAGACGGTGCAGCGGCTGTTGCCGGTGCTGTGCCAGGGCCATGGCCTGACCCCGGACAAGGTGGTGGCCATCGCCAGCAATAGTGGCGGCAAGCAGGCGCTGGAGACGGTGCAGCGGCTGTTGCCAGTGCTGTGCCAGGCCCATGGCCTGACCCCGGACAAGGTGGTGGCCATCGCCAACAATAACGGCGGCAAGCAGGCGCTGGAGACGGTGCAGCGGCTGTTGCCGGTGCTGTGCCAGGACCATGGCCTGACCCCGGACCAGGTGGTGGCCATCGCCAGCAATAGTGGCGGCAAGCAGGCGCTGGAGACGGTGCAGCGGCTGTTGCCGGTGCTGTGCCAGGACCATGGTCTGACCCCGGCCCAGGTGGTGGCCATCGCCAACAATAACGGCGGCAAGCAGGCGCTGGAGACGGTGCGGCGGCTGTTGCCGGTGCTGTGCCAGGACCATGGCCTGACCCCGGACCAGGTCGTGGCCATCGCCAGCCACGATGGCGGCAAGCAGGCGCTGGAGACGGTGCAGCGGCTGTTGCCGGTACTGTGCCAGGACCATGGCCTGACCCCGGACCAGGTGGTGGCCATCGCCAACAATAACGGCGGCAAGCAGGCGCTGGAGACGGTGCAGCGGCTGTTGCCGGTGCTGTGCCAGGACCATGGCCTGACCCAGGACCAGGTGGTGGCCATCGCCAGCAATATTGGCGGCAAGCAGGCGCTGGAGACGGTGCAGCGGCTGTTGCCGGTGCTGTGCCAGGACCATGGCCTGACCCCGGACCAGGTGGTGGCCATCGCCAGCCACGATGGCGGCAAGCAGGCGCTGGAGACGGTGCAGCGGCTGTTGCCGGTGCTGTGCCAGGACCATGGCCTGACCCCGGCCCAGGTGGTGGCCATCGCCAACAATAACGGCGGCAAGCAGGCGCTGGAGACGGTGCAGCGGCTGTTGCCGGTGCTGTGCCAGGACCATGGCCTGAGCCCGGACCAGGTCGTGGCCATCGCCAGCAATATTGGCGGCAAGCAGGCGCTGGAGACGGTGCAGCGGCTGTTGCCGGTGCTGTGCCAGGACCATGGCCTGACCCCGGACCAGGTGGTGGCCATCGCCAGCAATGGCGGCGGCAAGCAGGCGCTGGAGACGGTGCAGCGGCTGTTGCCGGTGCTGTGCCAGGACCATGGCCTGAGCCCGGACCAGGTCGTGGCCATCGCCAGCCATGATGGCGGCAAGCAGGCGCTGGAGACGGTGCAGCGGCTGTTGCCGGTGCTGTGCCAGGACCATGGCCTGACCCCGGACCAGGTGGTGGCCATCGCCAGCAATGGCGGCGGCAAGCAGGCGCTGGAGAGCATTGTTGCCCAGTTATCTCGCCCTGATCCGGCGTTGGCCGCGTTGACCAACGACCACCTCGTCGCCTTGGCCTGCCTCGGCGGACGTCCTGCCATGGATGCAGTGAAAAAGGGATTGCCGCACGCGCCGGAATTGATCAGAAGAGTCAATAGCCGTATTGGCGAACGCACGTCCCATCGCGTTGCCGACTACGCGCAAGTGGTTCGCGTGCTGGAGTTTTTCCAGTGCCACTCCCACCCAGCGTACGCATTTGATGAGGCCATGACGCAGTTCGGGATGAGCAGGAACGGGTTGGTACAGCTCTTTCGCAGAGTGGGCGTCACCGAACTCGAAGCCCGCTGCGGAACGCTCCCCCCAGCCTCGCAGCGTTGGGACCGTATCCTCCAGGCATCAGGGATGAAAAGGGCCAAACCGTCCCCTACTTCAGCTCAAACACCGGATCAGGCGTCTTTGCATGCATTCGCCGATTCGCTGGAGCGTGACCTTGATGCGCCCAGCCCAATGCACGAGGGAGATCAGACGCGGGCAAGCAGCCGTAAACGGTCCCGATCGGATCGTGCTGTCACCGGCCCCTCCGCACAGCAATCTTTCGAGGTGCGCGTTCCCGAACAGCGCGATGCGCTGCATTTGCCCCTCAGCTGGAGGGTAAAACGCCCGCGTACCAGGATCGGGGGCGGCCTCCCGGATCCTGGTACGCCCATCGCTGCCGACCTGGCAGCGTCCAGCACCGTGATGTGGGAACAAGATGCGGCCCCCTTCGCAGGGGCAGCGGATGATTTCCCGGCATTCAACGAAGAGGAGCTCGCATGGTTGATGGAGCTATTGCCTCAGTCAGGCTCAGTTGGAGGGACGATCTGACGGCAACGCGCGCGCTTCGTCGCTGACCGCCAGCGCGGCGATGTAGCCGCGGATCTGCTCAGCCACGCGCAGGGCTTCCTCGCCATCGGCCTCGGGCAGAAGTACGGTGAATTCCTCGCCGCCGTAGCGGCAGGCCACATCTTCGGTGCGCAGGCGGGTGAGCAACAATTCGCCCACTGCCGCCAGCAGCAGGTCGCCGCCGGCATGGCCCTGGCTGTCGTTGAACTGTTTGAAATGGTCCACGTCCAGCATCAAGACCGACAACGGCAGGCCACGCCGCGCGCACCGCGCCAGTTCGTGGCTGAGCGATTCTTCCAGATAGCGGCGGTTGTACAGCCCGGTCAGCGCATCGCGGATCGATTGCCGGCGCAGCGATTCGCGCAGGCGCAGGTTGCTCAGCGCCAACGACAACTGCTCGGCCGCCGCCTCGGCGATTTCCAGTCGCGGCATCGGGCCCGGGCCGGCCGCGGACAGGAACAGAAAGCCGAGCTGGGTGCCTTGCGCCGACATCGGCAGGCACGCGGTGGTGACCGACGCATCGCTGGGGAGTTCGTCGATGTGCGCGCAGAGCGCATCCCGGCCCAGGTATTCGATGATGTGCGGCTGTCCGCGGCGCAGCGCCCAGCATTGTTCCGGCAACAGATGCGGCGCGCTGCATACCAGCGGCTCGCCCCAGTGACTGATCGCCTCGGCACGGTCTTGCGAAGCGCGCAGCAGGTACACGCTTCCCGCCACGCCCGGCAGCAGGCTGGCCAGGGTGCGGCTGCTGACCATCAGCGCTTCTTCGGCGCTGATGCAGCTCTGCAGCAGGCCGGTGTAACGGCTGAGCAGATTGAGATCGGCAGTACTACGCTGCAGTGCGTCGATGCTCTCGCCCAGCTCGCGATTTGCCTGCGCGGCCAGTTGTTCGGCCTGCGCACGGTGGCGCAGTTCGCGCATCAACAGCGCATAGACCATGCCGACCACCATCAGCCCGAATGGAATGCCGGCCAAGCCCAGCGCAAGCAACAGGTGTGCGCTTTGGCCGCTGCTTTCGGCGCGCTGCGCCAGCAGCTCCTGCTCGCGCTGCATCATCGTCAATGCCTGCTCGCGGATCGCGCTGGTGGTGCGGAAGGCGCTCTGCCGAATGTCGGCGCGTGCCGGCTCCAGCCCACCTTGCGCATAGACGTCGAGCACATGCTGAAGTTGCCGCAGGCGCGTTTCCACCAGCCGTTGCAATTGCGTCAGGTGCTGTTCCTGTGCAGGGTTGTTGACGATCAGGCGGCGCAGCTTGTCGAGCAGGATCGGCAGACGTTCGACGCTGGTCTGGTAGTCCAGCAGGTAGGCGTCGTTGCCGGTGAGCAGGAAGCCGCGCTGCGCGGATTCGGCATCGAGCACGCGGGCCTGGATCTCGTCGACACGGCCGATCACCTCGTGGGTGTGCGACACCAGCGCGGCATCGGCCAGCGAACGACGGGCACCGACGAAGATGCCGATTCCGATGACGACAAAGATCAGCGCAGAGAACATCAGCGCCAGCTGGTTGCGCCGGCGCACTGTAAAAGAACAGGACATATGCAGATGCTAGCCTGCCGGCCTCGACAACACGAGCCACCTGTCGGCGGAGACAAGCGCGCCGGCACATGGCCGGCGCGTTGCGGGTGCTGCGGAAGGGTGACGGACTCAGTGCTGCGCGTGATCGGCGTCGTGCTTGTCGGCGTTCTGTTCGGCCTTGTTGGCCATTTCGCGCGTCTTTTCTGCGGTGGCAGCGGCCGCATTGGCGGTGGCGCGGCTGGCGTCTGCGGCCAATTCGCGCGCAGCGACGCGTGCATCGGCAGTTGCGGCCTTCGCTTCCACGGCGGCGCGGTCGGCGGCTTGTTCGGTTGCGGCGGCGGCGTGCTTGGCGGCAGAAGCGGCATCGCGGCGTGCCTGCTCGGCATCCGGGCCCTGGCAGGCAGCAAGGGTGAGTGCGGCGATGGCGCTCAACGACAGCATGCGGATCGTCTTCATGTGTGGTCCTGTTCCTGTTCCGGTGGTGGAAGCCGGAGCTTAGGCAGGGGCCGATGCAGCCTGCGTCAATACGCGGCCGGCCATTCAGCCGCCGGGTAGAGAGGTGCAGTTTTCCGTCTGGCCAGTGTTCTGGTCGGCGGGTGCGGCGTCCGACGTTTGAATGACAGGCAAAGAAAAAGCCGCTGGAAACCAGCGGCTTTTTCCGAACTCGCTTGGAGTCAAGAAGTGATTACTTCTTGCCTGCTTCTGCGGTGTCCTTAGCGGCCTTGGCGGTGTCTTCAGCCGTCTTGGCAGCGTCAGCAGCCTGGTCGGCAGCAGCGTCGGTCGCGGCGCCGGAAGCGGCCTGGGCAGCGTTAGCAGCGGTGTCGGCCGAAGCAGCGGCGGTGTTGGCAGCAGCCTGAGCGGCGTCAGCCGACTGCGAGCCCGAGGCAGCAGCCTGGTCAGCAGCGGTCTGAGCGTCGGCAGCAGCTTCGTTAGCCGAAGCTGCAGCGTCCTGAGCCTGTTCCGGCGGCTTCGAGCAAGCGGTCAGGGCCAGACCCAGAGCCATTGCGATCAGCAGCTTGTTAATGGTCATTGTTTCAATCCTCGTCGTTAGATTAGGCAACGCGCTGTTGCGCGCCCCCGACATGATGACGGCCATAAGACGGGTGTCAAGCGCACGCGCATTCAGTTTTGCAAAGTCGCCGTTAAATATAATTAAATCAATTCGATGGCGATGGCAGTCGCTTCGCCGCCACCGATGCACAGCGTCGCGATTCCGCGCGTGCCTCCGCGGCTGCGCAACGCGTTCACCAATGTCACCACCAAGCGCGCGCCCGATGCACCGATCGGATGACCCAATGCACAGGCGCCCCCATGTACGTTGACCTTGTCGTGCGCGATGCCGAGTTGCTTGATCGGCGTCATCGCCACGACGGCGAATGCTTCGTTGATTTCGAATAGATCGACCTCGTCCAATTGCCAGCCGATCTTGCCAACCAGCGATTGGATCGCAGCGACCGGTGCGGTGGTGAACCATTCGGGTTCCTGAGAATGGGTGACATGGCCGACGATGCGCGCCAGCGGCGTCACGCCGCGGCGTCGCGCGTCGTCCGCGCTCATCAGCACCGTGATCGCCGCGCCATCGGAAATACTGGAGGAGCTTGCCGCGGTCACGCTTCCGTCTTTCTTGAACGCCGGCTTCAAGGTCAGAATCTTGGCCACGTCGGATTTGCCCGGCTGCTCATCGCTGTCGACGACGACCTTGCCCTTGCGCGTGGCCACCGTTACCGGAACGATTTCGTCGGCAAATGCGCCGCTGCGCTGCGCGGCCTGTGCGCGTTCCACCGAGGCGATGGCGAATGCATCCTGATCGGCGCGGCTGAAGCCGAATTTTTCGGCAGTGGCCTCGCCGAATACGCCCATGGCCTGGCCATCGTACGGGTTGGTCAGACCGTCCCAGGCCATGTGATCGACCGCCTGGAAATTGCCGTAGCGATTGCCGGTGCGCGAGTTGGGCAGCAGATGCGGCGCATTGCTCATCGACTCCATGCCGCCGGCCACCACGATGCTGGCCGAGCCGGCCTTGATCAGGTCGTGTCCGAACATGATCGCTTTCATGCCCGAGCCGCAGACCTTGTTGACGGTGGTAGCGCCGGTCGAGGTGGGAATGCCTGCCGCGATCGCGGCCTGACGCGCCGGTGCCTGGCCGAGATTGGCCGGCAGCACGCAGCCGACGATGACTTCGGAGACATCGGCCGGCGCGATGCCCGACTGCGCGAGCGCGCCCTGGATGGCAGCGGCGGCGAGTGTCGGTGCCGGCACTCCGTTGAATTGGCCGAGGAACGAGCCGATGGCAGTGCGTTTGGCAGCAACGATGACGATGTCGGACATGAGCGGATACCGTTTAACGTGAAACGATTATCTGCCTCACGGCCGCGCCGCGCCAGCACACGCGCCCCGCGCGCGCGCTTTCCGATTACAGTAAGCAAAGCGTTATTCAGGGCCGATCGGGCCCCATCCATGGAACGGGTTCAGGGAGAACACCAATGAAGAAGAAAGACGTCGCCAGGACTGTACTGGCCTCGGCGCTGGCTGTTGCGTTGACCGCGTGCGGCGGCGGCGGTGGGGGCATTGCCCGTCAAAGCACGCCGGCCGCACCGCCGCCGACCTCGCCACCCCCGCCTCCGCCGACGTCGCCGCCGCCGCCGGTGACACCCACGACGCCAGAGCCGGCGATCGATGCGCACCTCGTATTGACCAACGCGCGTGCAGCGCAAGCGCTCGGCTTTACCGGTGCCGGGTATCGCATCGGTGTCATCGATACCGGCATCAATGCCAATCATCCGGCGTTGCAGGGGCGCGTGAGCGACAGCTTCATCTATGTGGATCCGCGTACCAACAACACCGCGGTAGGCGATGTGGTCGGGCACGGCACCGTGGTGGCCGAGCTGGCAGCCGGACGTGCGGTCGGTCAGTGGCCCGGCGGTATCGCGCCCGGTGCCGGTCTGCTATCTGCACGCATCATCAGCGACCGCGCACCGGTGGATGACGGTAGCGGCAATGGCAACGAGATCGATGGCCCACTTGGTCTGGGGCCGGTGCATGCCGATCTGATCAGTGCAGGCGTGCGCATCATGAACAACTCGTGGGGCGGCCTGTATTGGAACGACCCGACGGTGACCAATCAGATCGCGCAGGAATATCGCCCTTTCATCCTCAGCAATAATGGGCTGGTGGTGTTCGCGTCGGGCAATGAGTCGCGCTCGCAGCCGTCGGATACTGCGGCGCTGCCCAGTCAGCCTGGCCCCAATGGCACGCTGCCGGCGGCCGATCTGGAGCGTGGCTGGTTGGTGGTTGGCGCGGTGGATACCGCCAATCCGACGCAGCTGGCGTCGTACTCCAATGCCTGTGGTGTGGCGATGCGCTATTGCCTGGTTGCGCCAGGGACCTCGCTGTTCATCGATCCCGACGCCACCGCCGGCAACATCCGCTATTTCTACGGAAGCGGCACCTCGTTTGCAGCACCGCTGGTCTCCGGTGCGGCTGCGTTGGTGTGGCAGGCATTTCCGTATTTCAACAACGATCTGGTGCGGCAGACCTTGCTGGGAACCGCCACCGATCTGGGGGCTGCGGGCGTGGACCCGGTGTTCGGCTATGGATTGCTCAATGTCGGCAAGGCAGTGCTCGGGCCGGCACGCTTCGATTGGGGCACGGTGGATGTCAACGTCACGACCTTGCGTTCGACCTGGGCAAACGACATCAGTGGCACCGGTGGCCTGACCAAGCGCGGTACCGGCACGTTGGTATTGAGCAGCACGGCCAATACCTTCGCCGGCGATACCCAGGTACTCGCTGGCACCTTGCAGACCGCCAGTTTGCAGAGCGCGCGCGTGAGTATCGCCAACGGTGCCAGCCTGGTCGGCGCGGGCAGGATCGGTGGGCAGGTTGATAACGCCGGCACGTTGCAGGTCAATGGCGCGACCGCGTCCATTACCGGCAATTACACCCAGGCCAGCAACGGGCGCCTGGCAGTAAACGTGGGTGATCGTTTGAATGTTGCGGGCACGGCGACCATCGCAGGCGACCTGCAACTGCTCGGCCGGCGCGATTACGTCGTCAACAACACAACCTATCCGGTGCTGCAAGCCACCAGTGGCTTGCAAGGCACGTTCGATACGCTGAGCAGCGGGCCGGCCGTGACCTTCCTGACCGCGACGCGCAGCTACGACGCCAATACCGCGTATATCTCGCTGCAGCGCATGGATGTCACTGCGGTCGCCGCATCGCTTGGCGCGATAGGTACCGCGTCGATGGATTCGGCCATGCGCGTCGAGCAAGCGTTCCAGAAGGTGGATGCGCAGCAGTTCCAGGGCAATGGTGCACTCGGCGGCGACTTCATTCGCGCTGCAGCGGCATTGCAGCAATCGCCAACCGCCAAGGCCGCTGCAGACTCGCTACGCAGTCTGTCTGGTCGTGCGCACGCAGCATCCGCCGCGATGACGTTCGACACCATCGATTTGGGCCGCCGCGCATTGGCATCGCATTTCGATGGCCTGTCGCAACAGCCGCGCTTGTTGGGCAGCTGGCAGCGCGCACTTGGCGGGCCGGGCGAGGGCGGGGCGACCACCTCGGGCTTTGCCACGTCCGGCTGGATGATGGGCAACGATCTACGTCTGGCGTCTGGCGCGGTCACTGGTTTTGCATTCGGCGAAACGCGCTCCAGCAGCCTGGGCGATCTGGACGGTGCACGCGGGCGCGATCGTCAGGTGCAGGCGCAGTTGTACTGGGGCACGATGCTGGGTGCTGCGTACACGCTGGGCCAGATGGGTTTTGGCAACGTCAATCGGCAGATCGAACGCAGCCTGCAACTGGGCGAAGACCGCAGTAGTGCCTTCAGCGACTACAGCGGCAGTTATCTCAGCAGCAATCTGGAAACCGGGTACCGCTGGGGCGGTGCGCAGGCAAGCCTGACCCCGTATATGGGTCTGGATTACGTGCGTTTGCGCAGCGATGGCTTCCGCGAAAGCGGCGGCGATGGTTTCGGCTTGCGTGCCAACGCGAGTACGTCCTCGCGCACGCAGGCGCTTGCCGGTGTGCGCTCGGCGTATCGCTGGCGCGGTATCCAGTTGGGCGGTTACGCCGAATGGCAGCAAGCGCTGAGCAGCGACGGCCTGATGCTGGATGCCAGCTTCGTCGGTGTGGATGCGTGGGCGCCGTTGCGTGGCATGCAGCCGGCACGCTCGGGTGGTCTATTCGGGATCACTGCAGCAGCGCCGTTGGGTCAGCAGAGCCAGCTGCGTTTCGGTTACGACCAGCGAGTGGGCGAGCGCGGCGACGATCGCGCGTTGAGCCTGCGTTATAGCGCCGATTTCTGATCGGCGCTTCATCCGTCTGACCCATGTATTCCCTGTCCAGGCAGCTGCCTGGACAGGGCTTCACTCGCCGCGCAGCTTGTGCAGAAAGCGCGGTGCGGTGCGGCCCAGCGGCAGTTTGAGCTTGCTGATGGCCTCGATGCGCGCTTCGGCAATCTGATCGGCCGCCCGCTGCGGCGAAACGTCCAACTGTCTGGATAGATCGAAGACCTTTTCCAGATTGTGATAAATGCTGCGGATCAGCCGCATCGCACGTTCGCGGTTATAGCCGTCGATCTCCAGCGACACATTCATCGCACCGCCCGCATTCACCACGTAATCGGGCGCATGCAGAATACCGCGTCGGTGCAGCTCTTCGCCGATGGCGGCGCTGGCCAGCTGGTTGTTGGCCGTGCCGCAAACGATCTTGGCCTTGAGCTGCGGCAGCGTGTCTTCGTTGATCGCGCCTTCCAGTGCGCAAGGGGCAAACACGTCGGCTGATACCTGATGGATCTCATCCGGGCGCACCGCTTCTGCGCCGTACTCGGCCACCGCGTGGTCCACCAGCGCCTGATTCAGATCGGCCACATAGAGTTTTGCGCCGCGCTCCTTGAGCAGCTTCACCAGCTCCATGCCGATGTGGCCCAGTCCCTGGATCGCGATGCTGGCCTTGCCGACTTCTTCGTGGCCGAGTTTGCGATTGAGCGAGGCCATCAGCGCCTGCAGCGCACCGTAGGCAGTGAACGGGGCGGGGTCGCCGGAGCCGCGGTGCACCTGGTGCACGCCGGTGACGTATTCGCTTTCCAGGTAGATCTGTTCCATGTCGTTGACGTCGGTGCCGACATCCTCGGAGGTGATGTAGCGCCCGCCCAGGGTGTCGACAAACCGGCCGAAGGCGCGGAACAGCACTTCGGTCTTGTCGGTCCTGGGGTCGCCGATGATCACCGCCTTCCCGCCGCCGACGTTCAGGCCGGCCAGGGCGTTCTTGTAGGTCATGGTGCGGCTCAGCCGCAGCGCATCGCTGAGCGCCGCCTCGCTATTGGGATAGGGGCGCATGCGCACGCCGCCCAACGCTGGCCCAAGGCGCGTACTGTGCAAGGCGATGATCGCCTTGAGTCCAGCGTCGCGGTTGTGACAGAAAATCACCTGCTCGTGGCCGGTGGTGTCGAGGGTTTCGAAAAGCATCGAAGGCTCCGCGGGGCTGCGTGATGTGCCTTCCCTGAAGCCGGGTCTGCACCCGTGCAGTGGGAAACAAAAAACGCGACGTTTACAGATCCTGTCCGATCACGTCGCGCTGCAACATTTTAAACCACGTCGGCAGGGGGGGGTGTATGAATTTGTTCACCAATCTCGGTGGCGCTGCTGCCGGAACCACAGTGTTCACCACCATTTGCTGCCTGCTGTGACTTCCAAGAACGGCTGACAACACGTCGCGAGCAGCGGTCAGGTGGGCGCGGACGGTGCGCTCACAACCGCAGTGGACGCGTGGTCCATGCCGATTCCGAGCACCCGCCGCGCCCGCCTTGCGGTGAGCGCAGTCGTTTTGTTAGCCGCTCTAAGCCGGAGGGTGCTCGCGTTAGAAGGCGGGTTGACGTCTGTAAACGAGGAGGGCTGCATGCGCGCATCCTAAGCCCTGCACGTGCACTGCGCGATCAGCTACCGGCACACAGGGCCAACTGCGTCAGGTACAGGCGCAGGTCGAACTCCAGCTGGTGATAGTCCGGGGTCATGTGGTTGCAGAGCTGGTAGAAGGCCTTGTTGTGATCGGCTTCCTTCAGATGCGCCAGTTCGTGCGCCACGATCATCTGCAAGAACGGTTCCGGCGCATCGCGAAACACAGAGGCGATGCGGATCTCGCGGCTGGCCTTCAAGCGGCCACCGTGCACGCGCGAAATTGCCGTATGCGTGCCCAGGGCATGCTTCACCACCTGCAGATGGTTGTCGTACATCGCCTTGTGCAAGGTGGGCGATGAACGCATGTAGCGCTCCTTCATCGCCTTGACGTACTCATAGAGATGGCGACCGGTGCGAATCGCGTGCCGGTCCGGATAGCGCCGCGCCAGCACGGTGGCGAGTTTGTCGTGTGCGATCAGCTCGCGTACCTGATCCAGGACGGCAGGCGGATAGCCGGTGAGGTAGCGAAGAGTATCCATGGCGATCGATCGCGGCGAAGCACGCATGATCGCCGATGCGGCAGCTACTGGCGAATTCACCGATGCAAGTCAGTGACTACGAACGGGCAGAGCATGCTCGTCGAGTATTAATGCTTGGCAGGAGCGGGCATCTGCTGCGATCGGGTGTAGAGGTGAGCATTGACCAAAAAATGCCGCGCGAAATGAGGTGGCCGCTTCGGTGTGTGCTGCGCGGCATGGTGTACAGATGTGATGAAATTTACACGACGCATGTGCGCCACATCTCAGCGGCGAGCGTCCTCTGAACGTCACCGACATAGTGCAGCGTGTGTCAAGCGTATTCACGAATGCGGCACATTCGAATCGGTAGCGTGCGGTGCATGTTGTGCGGCACTGCGCCGCAAGCACACGATCGAACAACGGCACGGTGCCGATGAGGAGCTAACATCATGATCAAGTGGGCCATCATTTTCGCAATTATCGGCTTGATTGCCGGTGCGCTGGGCTTCGGCGGCATGGCAGGCGCTGCGATGGGTATCGCCAAGTTCCTGTTCTGGGCGGGCATTATCATTGCCATCGTGCTCTTCGTGCTGGGTATGACGATTGCCAAGAAGGTGATCTGACGCAGGGCGCGCCGCCGGGCACGCGCTTCGCTGCCTGGCTGCATTACCCAGTATCAAAAAGAGCGGCCAATGGCCGCTCTTTTTTGTTCTGCAAATCAGCCGGCACATATGTCGGTGGCAGGCGATCTCAAGCGTGGCTCGCACATGCAGGCGCAGTTGCTCAAACGCCGGTGTTGTCTGCCGTCGTATGGAGAGCGATATTGAGCTGATCGATGGTGCCGATCCAGTCGGCATCGTCGCGGCGTTCTTCACGCAATAGCTGGGATTGCGCAGGCGTCCAGAACGGCGCCTCTTCCAGGCGCATATCGCCCGGCAGCGGCGAGTGCTCGGCAATGAAGTTGCGAATGCTGGCTTCGTCGGAAGGCAGTCCCAGCTGGGCGAATAGTTCGGAAAACGGGTGGACCGGCTGTTCCATGGCAATTCCTTGAGGGTGCGGATGACTGAGTGCCTGGCTACTTGCCGCGCATGTCGGCAGATGGCGTTGATTTGAATGCTAGATCACCCAGCTTGAGCATGCTGTGCACGCGCGGCTTGGATTTGCCTGCGCGAATGAACACATAGGTGTCCTGACCAATGAGGTGTAGCGATCATGGCGACCGGATGGGCGAGTGATGGAGCGGTACAGGACCAGATCGATGCCACAGTCGACGATGCGATCAAGCGTGCGCGCAGCCAGCTGCATCAGGGCCCGAGTTCGACGCACTGCGAAGACTGCGAGGCACCGATTCCCGAGGGGCGCCGCAAGGCGGTGCCCGGCGTGCACCTGTGCGTGAACTGCCAGGAAGCAAACGATCTGGAGCAGGCGGCGCAAGGCGGCTACAACCGTCGTGGGAGCAAAGATAGTCAGCTGCGCTGAGTGGGTGATGTTTATTTCCCAACGCTGCAAGCAGTGCGGCTCCTTTCCCCGTCAACGCGGCGCGCCGTCACAAGCGGGCGCGGCAATATCGCCCGCTGTATCCGCAGGGCCCACGGCTTGCTTGCGTTGTCGTGATTGGCGTTTACCAGCGGCGAGCTGGCCGCTGCAAACAGCGACTTGGCGCCTGCGTCTAGTGGGCGTTGAAGCCGCTGGTCTCGCGCCAGCGACGCGTGGTGCGCTGGAAAAACAGGCTATTGGGTACCTGCAAGACGCTGCCGGGACGGTCGCCGGTTTCTTCCAGCGTGGTGTAGATCACGTTGATATCGATCACGCGCCCCTTCAAGCCCGGCTTGTCGCCGCCTTCAAGTAGCTCGATGTGATCGTGCAACCGAAACGGACGCGTGGTGATGATCAGGAACGTGCAGAAAATATTGGACAGCACACTCCATGCGGCGAAAAACGCGACTGCGCCGACGGCTGCAAACCCCGTAAGAGCAGTCCACAGAGTATCTGCCCTGACGTCGATGACCCGGAGCGCCATCAATAAGGCACTGACCGAAATGACGAAGCTCCCTACACGGCGGATGCCGATCATCATTTCGGCGGGCACGCTGTAACGCGCGCACAAACGCCGCAGCAGTTGCCGTAGCAGCAGCCGTGCCAACGCGGCAACAGCCAGAATCAGCACGATCTTGACCGTCGGTACCGCAATCGCCAACCACTGCGGATTCCAATGCGGCAAGAGGCTACGGATCATGGCGTGCAAGGCGTCAGGCGACATCTCATCATGCAGGGTCGAAAGGAGCATCCATTGTAACCGGGTGCTGAGGTTTCCCCACATTTCTTCCTGCGAGATCAAGCACTTGTTGCATCAAGGCGTGGAAGAAGGTGCGCGCATGGGGCACGCTTCAAGGTGACTAAGGAACCTCTGAACAACGCACCACAAATGCGAGACACTATTTGTTCGGAATGAGGAGGCATCCATGCAACTGACGT
>NZ_JBBYGR010000028.1:0-43436 GCF_038405005.1 Xanthomonas sp. JL1
CACTGCCAGTACGTGGTGCCGTGACGCTGGAATCGACTGTGCGCGGTAGCGGCGCACCGCGGACAAACAAAGCCCTGTGGCCAGCGCGAGATCTCCAACGCCTGCTCGCACTGCTGCGCGTTGCCATAGCGCTTGAGGAACGCCGGCAACGACAGCCCGGCTTGGAACTGCACACGATTCATGGCCATGATCTGGTCTCGGTGGAGCGACGGTCCTAGCATCGACCGGTCGGCTCTCACTGGCTGCGACTGTGCTGAAAGATCGTGCTAATCAGGAAACCTATTGGGCGAATCTGGATTACCAGAACTATGGCGAGCCGCGCTTTGTCAGTGTGTCGCTGCGCTGGCGGTATTGAGGCAATAGGCCAGGCGTGTTCCGATCACCGTGCAAGCGTAGCAGCGCTGTTATCGGGACAGGGCGGCATCAACGGCAGTCGTCTTATCGGGACGCCATCGCGGCCAAGGCCGCTCCTACAAGAGCGGCAAGCGTTGCGCTTGCTCTGCTCAGTGCATCGATGACATGCACAAGCTGCCAAGCGATAGAGCGCTGTAGGAACCGCCTGGAAGGCGAGGCATTTCCGTCGTGCTTTCTACACGCCACCAGAGCAGCTTGGTTGGCGTGCAATTCACCCGCCGGATGCGTGCAATCCACTCACGCGACAAGGTGGCGGTGATCGGCATAGCTGTAGGAGCGGCCTTGGCCGCGAAGCTCTTCCATCACGCTTCGGTAGAGCGACCACCGCATCGTCGTGGTGCAGGACAGGCCCAGGCCGCGCCGCCGCCGCACCCGTCATCACGCAGCACCGCGCCGGTTCTACAACGCCTGTATCAAGCTGCCCGCGTGGCATTTGCACGACTGCAACTGCATCACGGCGCCACGCAGTCCTCTTCCTTGCCGCGCAATTTTTCCCAACGCGAGCGTTGTTCCAGGCAGCGCTCGTACGCTTGCTGCTTGGCCGCTTTGGCCTGATCGGCGGCGGTCCGTGTTGCGCTGCTGCGCGCGGCCTGCAGCTGCGCGATCTTGGCGCGAATCTGCGGCATCGCCGCCATTGCAGCGCGCTCGCCTTCCAGGATTGCCGCAGCACGCTGGTTGAAATCGGCCGAGCCGATATCGTTGACCTTGGGGCGAATGACCACGTCGGCACGTTTGAGTTCTGCCTCGCCCAGTCGCTGGCCCATGATCGAGATCGACTGGTTCACCGTGCCCAGCAGGTCGCCCGGATTCTTGCCGCTGGCCTTGCTGGAAATATCCACCGCCACCACGAATTCGGCACCCAATTGGCGCGCTGCATCCACCGGCACCGGGCTGACCACGCCGCCATCGACGAAGTGGTATTTGCCGATGGTCACCGGTTCGAACACACCCGGAATGCTGCTGGACGCCCGCACCGCCTGACCAGCGTTGCCGCGCACGAACACGGTGCGCTCGCCATCTTCCAGTCGCGTGGCAACCGCCGCGAACGGCTTGCGCAATTTTTCGATCGGCTTGCCGCCGAGCTGCTCGTTGACGTAGTCCTGCAGCTTCTGGCCTTGCACCAGCCCACCGGAAAACAGCCGCACATCGCGGATGCTGGTCTGGTCGAGCGCGACGGCCTTTTCCTGCATTTCGAATGCGTCCATACCACTGGCATACAGCGCACCCACGACGCTGCCGGCACTGGTGCCCGCCACCACCACCGGCGCGAAGCCGTTGGCCTCGAGCATCTTGATCACCCCGATATGCGCAAAGCCCTTGGCCGCACCGCCACCGAGCGCGACACCGATCTTGACCGGCTCGGGGGCCGCGTCCGGCGGCGCCTGCACCACGGGCGCCGGCGCCGCCGGACGCGGCTCGCCCCCGCAGGCGGTGAGCAGACCGAGCATGGACAACAGGGCAAGCGAGCGTGAGCAGCGGGGCGCGATCATGGCGAAAACGTCGATGGGGAAGGCGAGGCAGAATACACGCGCGCTGTCACCGTGGCGCTGGTGGTTGGCGTGAGTGGATCGCATTCAGACGGCATCGTCTGCAGGCGTTGCACTCCCTTCTCGCCTCGGGAGAAGGTGGCGCGCAGCGCCGGATGAGGGTGCGAGCGGAGCCTGATGCCTTCCCATTCCACGTGTGGCTTCGCCCCGTACCCTCAACCCGACCCTCTCCCGCGGGGAGAGCGGCTCCGGTTCCGTGCGGCGATGGACGTGGCTGCGGTCAGGGCGCCGTCATGGCACCAACGACCCGGACGCCTGCCTTCTCCCGCCGGAGCATCGTCCTCCTTCATGGAGGAGACGGTGGCGCAAAGCGCCGGATGAGGGTGCGCCTCAGGTACCTGCCAGTGCCTGGAGCGACACACGCGTCGCCATGCGCCGTCAGAAGTGACACGACGCTTGCTTCGCCCCCGAATCCAAATCGCCATCACGCCGACCCGCTGCGTCAGCCAATCAAAACCGGTTATCGCCATCCAGCAAGCGGCCCAAGCCGCCCAGCACCGAGCCTTCGCCGCGCTGTTGGCCACCGCCTTGCGGGGCGGCCTGCAGCATGCGGCCGGCCATGCGCGAGAACGGCAGCGATTGCAGCCAGACCTTGCCCGGGCCGGTGAGGGTGGCCAGGAACACGCCTTCGCCGCCGAAAAACATGCTCTTCAGACCGGCGACGCGGCGCACGTCCATGTCCACGCTGGCGTGATAGGCGACCACGCAGCCGGTGTCCACGTCGATGCACTCGCCCGGCCCCAGCTCGCGTTCGACAACCGTGCCGCCGGCATGCACGAACACCCAGCCGTCGCCTTCGAGCTTCTGCATGATGAAACCCTCGCCGCCGAACAGGCCGGTGAGGATCTTGCGCTGGAACGCGATGCCCAGCGACACGCCACGTGCGCCGGCCAAAAAGCTGTCTTTCTGGCAGATCAGCTGGCCACCATGCTCGGACAGACGCAGTGCCAGCACGGTGCCCGGGTAGGGCGCGGCGAACGCGACCTTGGCCTTGCCGCTGCCGGCGTGGGTGAATATGGTGGTGAACATGCTTTCGCCAGTGACCACGCGCTTGCCGGCCGACAGCAGCTTGCCCATCAGCCCGCCGCCACCGCTCTGGCCGGCATGCGAGCCGTCGCCGAACACGGTGTCCATCTGCACGGCGGCGTCCTTGTACATCAGCGCACCGGCCTCAGCGATGGCGCTTTCGCCCGGGTCCAGCTCGACTTCGACGAACTGCATATCGTTGCCGACGATGCGGTAGTCGATCTCATCTGCGCGCCCGGCCGTGCCGGCAAGCGGTGGCGGCGCGCTGCTGCCGCCCTGCAGTTCGGCCAGCTGACGGGCCGGGGTCCAGCCATCGAGCCCATCGCGCCAGGCCAGCGCGTCAGGTTGGCGCTGCGCATGCGCGCGGGCGCTGGCGTCGTCGAGCGGGCCGATACGCTCGGCCTGTCCGGGAGTATGGAAATACCACTGCGCCATCGGGACGACTCCTGCTCTGTGTGTGCGGCGAGTCTAAGCGCAACCGCGGCGGCGGCGTCCCGTGTCCAAGGTCATGTCTGCAGAGCGTGGTTGTGACGCGGTTGCGGCCCGTCCGGAGCGCGATCCCGCGCGTCGTCGGTCAGCTCGTGCAAGGACAGCGCTGCGCGAGCTGAGGGGTAGGGTGGCCGTTACTCGCCAATCGTGGCCCAATAACGCTCGCCATCGCGTTGTACCCGCACCGGGCCGTCGAACACGGCCGACAGGCTGGCATCGGTGAGCAGCGCGTCGCGCCCGCCGTCGGCCACGACCTTGCCGGCGCGCAGCAGAATCACCCGCGCGATCTCCGGCACGATTTCTTCGATGTGATGGGTCACCAGCACCAGCGTGATGCCTTGCTGGGCGAGGTGCCGCATCGTATCGAGCAGGTGCTGGCGCGCGACCAGGTCCAGCCCGGTGGACGGCTCGTCCAGCAGTAGCGCCTGCGGGCGGTTGACCAGCGCACGTGCGATCAGCACGCGGCGCGTTTGGCCGGCCGACAACTCGGCAAATTGCCGGTCCAACAGCGGCAATGCACGCGCCAGGGCAAGCGCTTGGCGTGCGCGTGCGCGCATGTCGTCGCTGATCTCGCGATGCGGCGGCACCACGTAGCTGGCGAAGAACCCCGACAGCACCGCACTTTCCACATCCAGCCCCGGCATGTCGGCCAGATTGACGCTCAGATCGCCGGTGACGATGCCCAGCTGCGAGCGCAGGCGATCCACCTGCCAGCGCGTCTGTCCCAACACTTTCACCGCCGGCTGGCCATCGGCGCGCGCCAGCGGGTACAGCTCGCGCGTGATCAATTTGATGAAGGACGATTTACCGCAGCCGTTGGGGCCGAGGATCGCCGTGTGCTGCCCCAGCGCGATGCGCAGACGCAGCGCATGCAGCACACGAACCTGGCCGCGCACCACACTGGCTTGGTCGAGTTCGATCAATGGAGCGGGGTTCGCAGCAGCAGCCAAATCGGCAGCATTCTCGGTCGCAACAGTCATACGGATGACATCAGGCGTAGTGGGCAAAGGCGTTGGGAAGAGGACGTGTGAACCGCTTTAGAAACGTAGATGCGACCCTACGCATCCGGAGGGTGAAGTTTGCCGCGATCGCCCCCATCATGTCTGCACCAACCCGAGAGCGCTGCTGTGGAGATGCCGATGTTGTCCGAACCGCTCATCGACTTTTTGACGTCAGGCGTTGCAAGGCTGGGTGTGTGGGGCATGCTGGCGGTGCTGCTGGTGTTCACTCAGCTCACCATCTTTGCGGTGACCTTGTACCTGCATCGCAGCCAGGCGCATCGCGGTGTGGATTTCCACCCGGTCATTGCGCATTTTTTCCGCTTCTGGACCTGGTTTACTACCTCGATGATCAGCCGCGAGTGGGTGGCGATCCATCGCAAGCACCACGCCAAGGTCGAGACCGAAGAAGACCCGCACAGCCCGCAGAGCAAAGGCATCTCGCAGGTGTTCTGGCGCGGCGTGGAGTTGTACCGCGAGGCGCGCACGCAGCGCGCCGATATCGAGCAGTACGGTAAGGCCGCGCCGACCGACTGGATCGAGCGGCACCTGTACACGCCGCATGCCAACGCAGGCCCGGTCGCCTTGCTGGTGATCAACTCGGTGTTGTTCGGGTTGCCGGGTATCGCGTTGTGGGCGGTCCAGATGGCGTGGATTCCGTTCTGGGCCGCCGGTGTGGTCAACGTCCTGGGCCACTGGTGGGGCTACCGCAACTTCGAATCGGCCGACACCTCCACCAACCTCACGCCTTGGGCGCTGCGGATCGGTGGCGAAGAATTGCACACCCACCATCATGCCTTCCCGAGTTCGGCACGCTTTTCGATGCGGCGTTGGGAGCTGGATATCGGTTGGGTCGTCATTCGCAGCGTGCAGGCGTTTGGCCTGGCCAAGGTGTTGCGGGTGGCGCCGTCGCTGGATATCCGACCGAATATCGCCGTGCTCGATGCCGATACGCTCAAGCCGCTGTTGTCGCACCGCTTCCAGGCAATGACCGACTATCAGCGCAATGTGCTCAAGCCTGCATTGCGCGAAGAGGCGGCTGCTACCGGCGCCAAGCTGCGCGAGTTGCTGCCGCGCCGCTTGCGCAAGGGTCTGGTCGATGACGGGCGCTGGCTCAAACCGGAGGCACGCGCGCAGTTGCAGACCTGGGTGGCGCAGCGTCCGCGCATGCGCACCCTGGTCGAGTACCGTGCGCGGCTGACGGCCGTGCTGGAAGCGCGCAGCCACGATGCCTCCGAACGGCTCAGGCAGTTGCAGCAGTGGTGCCATGAGGCCGAAGCCAGCGGCAATGCCGCCTTGCAGGCGTATGCAGCGCGGCTCAAAGGGGATGCGCTGAGTGGCGCCTAATGCGGGCGGCAGGCGCGCAGTGGTGCGTGAACATGGTGCGTGCGGCGTGAGCATGCGTCGTTTGCTGATTGCATGTCTTGCATCCTTGCCTGCGGTTGCAGCGCAGGCCCAGGTGCAGGACAGCCAGCAGTATCTGCAACGCATGGACACCGATGGCGATGGGCGGGTGAGTCTTGACGAGTATCTGGCCTGGATGAGCTATGCCTTCGACCAGCGCGATACCAATCACGATGGCGTGCTGCAAGGCGATGAACTGCCCGGCCGGCGTGGCAAGCCGATCACCCGCGCGGCGCATCGCGCCACCTTGATCGAGCGCTTCGCGCGGCAGGATGCCAATGGAGATGGCTACCTGAGCGCGCGCGAATTGCTGGCGCCGCCACGTTGAGGCATGCCTTCGCGCGCGTCTGACGCTGTGTTCGGCAAGCTCTGCCGCATGTTCACTCTCGATCATGTCAGCCGCCGCTACGGCCAGGCCATCGCGCTCGACGCGGTCTCGCTAACCTTCGTCGGCGGCAGCACAACCGCGCTGATCGGCCCCAGCGGCGCCGGCAAATCCACCGTGTTGCGCATGCTGGTCGGGCTGGAGTGGCCCGATAGCGGCACGGTCGCCTTCGACGGCACGCCATTGCAGCGCGCCAACCTGCAGGCGCAGCGGCAACGTATCGGCTACGTGATCCAGGAGGGCGGGTTGTTTCCGCATCTGGACGCGCGTAGCAACGCGACCTTGCTGGCACGGACGCTGGGTTGGGCGGCTGAGCGCATCACGGCGCGCCTGGAGACGCTATGTGCATTGTGCCAATTGCCAACGGAGTTGCTGACGCGCTACCCGGCCGAACTTTCGGGTGGTCAACGCCAGCGTGTGGGCCTGATTCGTGCCTTGATGCTGGACCCGCCGGCTTTGTTGCTGGACGAACCGCTCGGCGCACTCGATCCCATCGTGCGTTACGACCTGCAGGCGCAGATGCGCGAGCTGTTTGCGCAGCTGGGCAAGACCGTGGTGTTGGTGACACATGACGTCGCCGAAGCCGCGTATCTGGCCGACAGCCTGGTGCTGATGCGCGCTGGCCGCGTCGTGCAGCAGGGCAGTGCGCGCGATCTGCTGGAGCAGCCGGCCGATGCGTTCGTGCAGCGCTTTCTCACCGCGCAGCGCAACATTGGCGATGCCGCATGATGGCGCGTGCGCTCATCGCTGCGATGTTGCTAATCTGCAGCCTTGCCGCACACGCAGCGCAAGTCACTATCGGCTCGAAGAACTTCACAGAAGCGGTGATCCTGGGCGACATCGCCACCGCCGCCGGCAAGCGCGATGGCGTGGATGTGCAGCACCGCGCCCAACTCGGTGGCACGCGTATCCTGTGGCGCGCGTTGCAGACCGGGCAGATCGACGCGTATGCCGAATACACCGGCACGCTGGCGCAGGAACTGCTGCAACTGCCCACCGCCAGCCAGGCCGAACTGCGTGCAGCACTCGACGCGCGCGGGCTGGCGATGACCGATTCGCTGGGTTTCCAGAACACCTACGCATTCGGTATGAGGCGCGAACGTGCGCAGGCGTTGGGCATCGTCTCGCTGTCGGATCTTGCGCGGCATCCCACGCTTAAGATCGGTCTGAGCAACGAATTCATGCAGCGTGCCGATGGCTGGCCGGGTGTGCGTGCGGCGTACGCGCTGCCGCAAACCGCAACCGGGCTGGATCACGACTTGGCCTATCGCGCGCTGCAGAACGGTGCGATCGAAGTCACCGATCTGTACAGCACCGATGCGGAAATTCCGTATTACCAACTGCAGGTGCTGCGCGACGACCGCCACTATTTCCCCGATTACCAAGCGATTTTTTTATATCGCAAGGATCTGGCGCAACGCTCGCCGGCAATGTTGCAGGCTTTGCAGGGGCTGCAAGGGCGCATCGATGAAGCCACCATGCAGCGGCTCAACGCGCAGGTAAAACTGGAGCGGCAGTCCGAAGCGGCGGTTGCCGCGCATTGGTTGGGCCTCACGCCGGCCTCTGAAACGGATTCGCGTGTGGCGCGCTTGCTTCGGTATACGCGCGAGCATCTGGCGTTGGTCGGCATTTCGCTGGGGCTGGCGTTGCTGCTTGCGCTGCCGCTGGGTGTGCTGGCAGCGCGGCGTCCACGCCTGGGGCAGGTGGTGTTGTCCTTGACCGGTGTGCTGCAGACGCTGCCGTCGCTGGCCGTGTTCGTTTTCATGATTCCGTTGTTCGGTATCGGCGCCAAACCAGCGATTGCCGCGCTGTTTCTGTATAGCCTGCTGCCGATCGTACGCAATACCCACGCTGGGCTGACCTCGATCCCGCGCGAGCTGCGCCAGACCGCGCACGCGATTGGGTTACCGGCGTGGACGCGCCTGTGGCGTGTGGAACTGCCGCTGGCCCGCCGCACGATTGTGGCCGGCATCCAGACTGCCGCGGTGATCAATGTGGGTACCGCCACGCTGGGCGCGTTGATCGGCGCAGGCGGCTACGGTCAGCCGATTCTCACTGGCATCCGCCTCGACGATCTCGGCTTGATTTTGGAAGGCGCCCTTCCCGCCGCCGTGCTGGCACTGCTGGTGCAGGCGGCGTTCGAAGGACTGGAGCGCTGGGCGACGCCGCGCGGGTTGCGGATCAGTCAGCGGCAGTGACGTGTTGCGTGCGTCGGCAGTCGTGGGATCGCGATTCGGTGTTATCCGTAGTGACCCATCGCCGGCGAGCCCGCTCCTACAAAGATCGGGTCGATCGGCTTGCCGAGGGTCATGTGCACCACGTCGCTGTCACCACCCAAAATTTCGCGGAGCCATGACCTGTAGGAGCGCGCTTGCGCGCGATGAAGCCTTAGCGGCAATACCTCATTGCACGCAATCTGGCCTCGACGCGTACCGAGCCAACATCGCCGTTGATGCGTGGTATCCGACGCGCACGCGCGCCGTCTCATCCACCCGGAAGCGCAGCAATCACCTCTGACAACGCCTGCTCGGTCACGCTCAAATGCGGCGCAATCCGCAAGCGTCCGTGCCGGCGGGTGCAGATCACACCAAGCGTGGTGAGTGTTGTTGCCACTGCGTCCAATGCAACTGCCGATGGCCGCAGTGCGGTGAGATGCGGTGCATGTCCAGGCGTGCACCAGCTGCCCAGGTCACGCGCCTGCAAGGCCGTGTCCCAGTGCGTGGTCAACGCGCCCAAGGCAGCTGCGATGCGCGCCGGCTGCCATGCAGTGATCTGCTGCAACGCCGTCGTCGCCGTCGCGATCCGCAACGGGTCGGCAACCCCACCGGCATCGAATCGCCGTGCACCGCCGCGATACAGCGGCGCGGCGGCAATCGGAAATTCCCAAGTACTGCCGGCATCGCGGCCGATCCAGTGTTCTTCGATCGGCACCCCGTCTGTGCGCCACTGCGGTGCCACCCAGAGCCACGCCAATCCCATCGGCCCGAGCAACCATTTGTGCCCGACGCTGACCACGAAATCCGGTTGCCAGCGCGCTAGATCGGGCGGCAACACGCCCAGGCTTTGGCTCAGATCCAGCGCCAGTGCCGCCCCGCGTGCGTGCACGGCGGCGCTGATGCGGTCCAGATCCAGCACCCGCCCGTCCAGCCAGTACGCATGCGGCAGGCTCGCGACACGCAGCACAGGGGTCTCGGCAATGGTTTGCAGCACTGCATCGGTCAAGCTGTCCTCAGTGTCTGTGGGAACCGCCACAAGATGCGCACCGGCCTCTGCGCAGCGCCGCTGCCAGATCAACACATTGGAGGGGAATTGTCCTTCCAGCACCAGCACCGCGTCGCGACGGTCTAGTGGCAGATTACGTGCGACCGTGGCCAAGCCATGCGCCGCGGATGGCACCATCGCCAGGGCATCGGCATCGCCATCGAATAGCGCGGCGGCAAGCACGCGCAATTGCTCGATCTGCTGCAGCCATGCGTCGAATGGCAAGCGCCACGGCGCGGCCATCGCATCGACCGCCTGGTGCGCCACCTGCTGCACGGCGCGCAGCAATGGACCGCGCGACGCAGCATCCAGATAAGTGACCTCGGCAGGCAGCGCAAATGCGCGATGGCGCTGGGTCCAATCGAAGAGCGTGGGAAGCGTGCTGGACAGAAAAGACGATGACATGCCAACAGCTTACCGCTGCCTGCCACGCTGCCGACACGGCACGTTCACGGGCGCTACCCAACCATAGGGCGATGTCTGCACTCTCCCCTCTGCTGGTCCATCACCAGCAACGGCAGTTGACGCTGCTGGAACGTTACGCGCAGACACGCGCGTTGAGCGATCGTCTCGCCGCACCGTTAAGCGCAGAAGACGCGATGGTGCAGAGCATGCCGGACGCGAGCCCCAGCAAATGGCATCTGGCGCACACCACCTGGTTTTTTGAACGCTTCGTGCTGCAGACCGATCCGGCGTACCGCGTGTTCGACCCGGCCTGGGATTTCCTGTTCAACAGTTACTACCAGAGCGTGGGCCCGATGCATGCGCGCGCGTGCCGCGGGGTGCTGTCGCGCCCCGCGTTGCAGCAGGTGCGCGATTACCGTGCTGTGGTGGATGCACAGATACAGCAGCGCCTGCGCGATGGCCTACTCGACGCGCAGGCCTGCATCATCGTGCAGCTCGGTATCCAGCACGAGCAGCAGCACCAGGAGTTGTTGCTCACCGACATCAAACATGCACTGTGGAGCAATCCGTTGCAGACGGCGTATCGTGATGCCGCTGCGCCACCCACGGCCGTCGCCAGCACGTTGCGCTGGCACGCGCGCGACGAACAGATCGTCGAGATCGGGGCCGCAGCCTGGCCACAGGCCGACACCTTCGCCTACGACAACGAATCGCCGCGCCACCGCGTGCTGGTCGGCGCGCATGCGTTGGCGAACCGCGTGGTGACCAACGCGGAGTTCCAGGAATTCATCGATGCCGGCGGTTATCGCAGCGCCGTCGCCTGGCTCAGCGATGGCTGGGCGATGGTGCAGGCGCAAGGTTGGCAACATCCCTTGTACTGGGATGCCGATGGCCGCGAGTTCACGCTGGACGGTTGGCGTACGCGCGATCCGCATGCGCCGGTCTGCCACCTGAGTCTGTTCGAAGCCGATGCGTTCGCACGCTGGGCCGGTGCGCGCCTGCCCACCGAAGCCGAGTGGGAACAGGCCGCGACCGGCATGTCGGTGCAGGGCAATTTCGTCGACACCGATGCGCTGCATCCGCGTGGCGCCGAAGCAGTGGACACCGGCATCCAGCAGCTGTTCGGTGATGTCTGGGAATGGACCGGCAGTGCGTATCTGCCGTATCCAGGCTTTACGCCATGGCCCGGGTCGCTGGGCGAGTACAACGGCAAATTCATGAATGCGCAGTGGGTGCTGCGTGGCGGCAGTTGCGCCAGCCCCGCCAGCCATCTGCGTGCCAGCTACCGCAACTTTTTCCCCTCCGATGCGCGTTGGCAATTTGCCGGCGTGCGCCTTGCCAAGGATCTGCCTTGAACGCCGCCGCCCATGCCATGCAACGCGCGCACGCTGCGCTGACCGACCTGCGCCCACAGCCGGACGACATCACCGCCGATGCATTGGCGGGCCTGTCGCAAACGCCCAAGACGCTGCCATCGAAATATTTTTACGATGCGCGCGGCTCGCAGTTGTTCGAAGCGATCACCCGGCAGCCGGAGTATTACCTCACCAGCACCGAACTGGGCTTGCTGGAAGCCAGCATGGGTTCGATTGCCCAGGCCATCGGCGCCGGTGTGCACGTGGTCGAATATGGCAGCGGCAGTGGTCGCAAGACCGAGCTGCTGCTGCAGGGTCTGCGCGATGTGGTGGCGTATACGCCGCTGGAAATCTCGCGCACCGCGCTGCTGGAAAGCACCGCACGGCTGGTCCAGCAGTTTCCGCAGATCCAGATGCTGCCTGTCTGCACCGACTTCACCAAGCCGCTGCGTCTGCCCGATGCGCAGCGCCCGGCACGGCGCCATCTGGTGTTCTTCCCCGGCTCGACGCTGGGCAATTTCACCGACACTGCCGCCATCGCGCTGATGGATGCGATGCGCCAGACCATCGGCAGCGACGGCTGCGCGCTGATCGGCATCGATCTGGACAAGGACGTCGGGCTGATCGAAGCCGCCTATAACGACGCGGCCGGCATCACCGCCGAGTTCACCTTGAACCTGCTGGCGCGGCTCAACCGCGAGATCGGCAGCGATTTCGATCTGGACGGCTTCCGTCACCATGCGGTGTATGCGCGCGAACGCGGCCGCATCGAGACCTTCCTGATCAGCCAGCGCGACCAGCGCGTCCAGGTGGGTGGCCAGGACATTGCCTTCGCCGACGGCGAAGCGATGCAGGTCGAATACAGCTACAAGTACACAGATGCGCGCTTCGCCGAACTGGCCGCCGCGGCCGGGCTCAAGGTCACCCATGGCTGGAAGGATGCCAAGGATTGGTTCGGCCTGCGCCTGCTGCGTCCGCTGTGAGCGACCATGGCCGAGTGCAGCCGAGTGATACGGGTCGCCATCGATCAGTTCGATTGCAATAGTGTGCGCGTGCGTTGACAGGAAGCGGCGATGGCGTCCACCAGTGCATCCAGGACCGGATGCGCCACGCCGTCCTCTCGAAGTGCGACGGCAAGATCACGCGCCTGATCGGGCAAGGCGCTTGCAGCCATCGCCATCCAGGCCAGGCAGGCCGGTGCGTCCAGATGCAGCGTTTCGGCCAGTTGCCGCCAGTCGCCTGGCCGAATATCCCACCAGCGATAGTGGCTGCCGATCTTCATTGCCATCTTGATTTTGCGCTGTTGCAGCTGCGGATACGGCAGGGCGCTGGAAATGTCGTACAACGGCGCCAGCCGTACCTGCCGGTGTTGGCTGAGCAGTAGCGAATAGTTCTTCGCATGCGCATCGGTGCCGCCGATCAGGTAATTGAAGACCAGGGCCTGGAACAAGGTTTCTACGTCTTGCCGCGGTTGCGACGAGTGCGTCCACAAGAGTTGTGAGATCGCCTCCACCCCAGGACCGCCCTGGTTCTGATACTTGATGTGCGGCATCACCCCCAGCGCCTGACAGGTATCTTCCTGATGGATGCGCAGCAGCACTCCGTTAACACCGGTGCGGTCGTAACGTTTGACGCAAATGGCGGTTTCAGCGCCGACGCGCAGCGCCTGTGCGGTTGCGGTTGGCAGACCGATGCTGTGCGCCAGGCACAGGCAGAACAACTCGTTCTCGACGAACCCGTCGTATTCGCCGCTCGGTGGTTTGAGGATATGCGTGGTCGGGATGCGTCCGGCCGGGATGGCCCATTGCAGGCCGTCGTGCAGCAGTGCGATCTTGGCCTGCGCGCCTGCCAGGCTGAACTGCCCGACGTCATCGACTTGGCGCGCCGCACCGATGTCCTGCCGCAGCCTGCGCAAGCGTGCTTCCAGTTCGCCATCGGTGAGCGGTTCGATGCCATCGCTGGCACCGGACAGTACATCCTCAAGCCTAGCTTCGGTGACGAACTGCACCGCACCAGCGCAATCCTCGCCGACATGCGACAACAGGGCGAGCGGGTTGCGCGGCGAAACCTGGAACCTGGATGCCCAGCGTTGCAAGGTGGCTTCGTTGTCTGGCAGCAGGCCCCATAGCACTGCACTGACCGCCTCAGTCGGATGATGCTCCTTGCTGAGGGGAAGGTTCAACGACAGCGGTATCGCATTTTTCGAATGCTGCCAGTCCGGCGCGTAGGTGAATCGTGGATGCCCATGCTGATCGGGCGCCAGATGGCCGATCACCTGGTTTTCGATCAGCGCGACCAGTCTCACGGATCGGCCTTCTTTTTAGAAGGTTTCGATATGACCTTGGATATTTTCGTTGTCTCGCCAATCGTCGGACGATCAAGCGCGGGGAACCGTTTTTGCAAGGGCTCACTCACCAAATTTCTTTCATTTGGCGCATCGATCATCGAGGAATATCTATTCAGAGCTACTGCTGATGCTGCCTGTGCCGGACACTGCTCTAGAGCATCCACTGCCGAGAATGGTCTGTGCAAGTCGGCGTTTTTCAGCCTATCGAGCGAGGAGAATTGATTCTTGAAGATGTTGTTGTTAAACGCATTGAGAACGGTCGTTCCCAATCGTGAATTGGACCGGTTGTGTTCAATGATCGCGTCGAGATCGATCGGCGTCACGGTGCCGCGCTCAGGTGCGTTCGCCGGCGGAATCTGAGCAACGTCCGAGCTCAGAATCAACTCCAGCCCCAGCGCCTGCAGCGCTCTTAGGATCAGCTGCAGTTCCGCACGCGGCTTTCCTTTCTCGATATCGACGATCCACTGTCGGCTCACGCCGATTTCGTGGGCCAGGCGAGCCTGATCCCAGCCCAGGCGTTTGCGCCTGGCGCGGATGATGTTGCCGACATCGGAAGGAGTGCGGACCGTATCCATGGCTGCAATGTAACCGATCGGTTACATTGGTGCAATGTCGCCGATCGGTTACATCTGCATGCCGATCCTGCCCAGGCAATCAATCATATGCACGATATGTCATCGAGCGATGACATCAATGAAATGTCATTGTTCGGCGACATCATGCCGCCTGCACCACATGCAACGCCTTTGGATTGCGCCACTGCGCCAGCAGCGCAGCTTCGCGCGCCTTGGCTTCCTGCAGATGCGCATGCTTGACGTGGCCATAGCCGCGAATGTGCTCCGGAATGCTGGCGATCTGCGCAGCTAGGCCGACGTTATCGGCATCCAGCCGTTCCAGCAGCATGTCCACGGTTGCACGGTAATCGGCAATCAGCTGGCGTTCGCCCCGCCGTTCTGCGCTGTAGCCGAACACGTCGAGCCTGCCGCCCCGCAGGAACTTCAACCGCGCCAGCAGTTTGAAGGCCGTGAACATCCACGGCCCGTACTCGCGCTTTATCAGGTTGCCGTGCGCGTCTTTCTTTGCCAGCAACGGCGGCGCCAGATGGAAGCGCAGCGTGTAGTCGCCTTCGAATTGCTGCTGCAATCGGCGCTGGAAGTCGCCACGCGTGTAGAGGCGCGCCACTTCGTACTCGTCCTTGTAGGCCATCAGCTTGAAGGCGTACCGCGCCACCGCCTCGGTGAGTGCGCTGCTGCCGGGCACGCGCTGCAGCTCGTGCGCGCGCACGCGCTCGACCAGGTGGCGATAACGCTGCGCGTAGGCGGCATCCTGGTAGTCGGTCAAGAACGCGATGCGACGCGCGATGGCGTCGTCCAGCGAGTGCGCCAGCTGCTCGTCGTCGAGCGGATCGGCCGGTGCAGCGAGGTCGCCATGCAGCGTGCTGGCATCGGTTTGCGCCAGCGCATGCGGCGCGCCCTGACCGCTAAGGTCGTGCTCTTCCCAGCTGCCTCGGCCACGCGCTTGCGGGGTGTCGCCGCGTAGATGTGCTGGCGCGTCGGTGTCGGCCAGACCCGCAGCGCGCCGTACTGCCGGCAGATTGATCGCAGCCAAGCGGCCCCAGGCAAATGCCTGCTGATTCATCGCAATGGCCGCGCCATTGAGTTCGATCGCGCGCATCAGCGCTGCATGCGACAACGGCACCAACCCGTGTTGCCAGGCGTAGCCGAGCATGAACAGATTGCTGGCGATGGCATCGCCCAACAACCCAGTTGCCAGCTGTGTGGCATCCAGCAACAACGGCTCCTTGCCACCGAGCGCGGTGCGCACACCGGCGATAATCTCGGCAGCGGGAAACTGCAGGTCCGGTTGCGTGGTGAAGTTGCCCGGCATGGCTTCGTAGGTGTTGAGCACCACCTGGGTGCGGCCATCGCGCACCTTGGACAGCGCCCAATAATCGTTGACCACCACCATGTCGCAGCCCAGCACCAGATCCGCTTCGCCTGCAGCGATGCGTACTGCGTGGATGTCGTCAGGCTGACGTGCGATGCGGATATGCGTGGTCACCGCGCCGCCCTTTTGCGCCAGGCCGGTTTGGTCGAGCACCGTAGCGCCCTTGCCTTCCAGATGGCCGGCCATGCCGAGCAGCGCGCCGATGGTCACCACGCCGGTGCCGCCGACGCCGGTGATCAGGATATTCCAGGGCCGCTCCAGCGAGATGCGCCTGGGCGGCTCGGGAAGCGTGTCCAGCAGCGTATTGGTATCGCGCTTCTTGCCCTTGCGCGGTGCGCCGCCATGCACGGTGACAAAACTCGGGCAGAAACCAGAAACGCAGGAATAATCCTTGTTGCAGTTGGACTGATCGATCTGGCGCTTGCGCCCGAATTCGGTTTCCTTCGGCAAGACCGACACGCAGAAACTCTTCTCGCCGCAATCGCCGCAGCCTTCGCACACCAGCGAATTGATCATCACGCGCTTGGGCGGGTCGATCAGCTTGCCGCGCTTGCGACGGCGGCGTTTTTCGGTTGCGCAGGTTTGGTCGAAGATCAGGATCGACACGCCTTTGACCGTGCGCAAATGCTGCTGCACCGCCTCCAGCTCGCTGCGATCGTGAAACGCAACGTCGTTGGGAAACAGATCGCGCCGCCGCGTCCACTTGACGATGTCGTCGCTGACCACCGCAATCGCGTGGATGCCTTCGGCGCGCAGCTGATGCGCGATGTCCGGCACGGTGAGCGTGCCATCCACTGGCTGGCCGCCGGTCATCGCCACCGCGTCGTTGTAGAGGATCTTGTAGGTAATGTTGACGCCGGTGGCGACCGATTGCCGAATCGCCAACGAGCCACTGTGAAAGTAAGTGCCGTCGCCCAGGTTCTGGAACACGTGCGGGGTATCGGTGAACGGCGCCTGCCCCGACCACGTCACGCCTTCGCCGCCCATGTGGGTGAAGGTGTCGGTGGCGCGATTCATCCAGGTCACCATGTAGTGGCAACCGATACCGCCCAGCGCGCGCGAGCCTTCCGGCACTGCGGTGGACGTGTTGTGCGGACAACCCGAACAGTAATGCGGCACGCGCGGGAATTGCGCGCGCGGCAGCGCCATTTCCGCTTCCTTGGCATCCATCCAGCGCAGGCGCTGTTGGATCGAATCGGTATTGATCGTGCTCGATTGCAGCAGGCGCAGGATGCGCCCGCCGATCACCCCGGCGATGGTGGCAGGCGTCAGCTCGCCGGTGGAAGGCAGGATCCACGCGCCCTGCTCATCGTATTTGCCGACAATGCTCGGCCGTGCGCCGGCGCTGCCCGGCCAGTTGTAGAACAGCTCCTTCATCTGGCGCTCGATGAAGGCTTTTTTCTCTTCCACCACCACGATGTCTTCCAGACCCTGCGCAAATGCGCTGATGCCCACCGGTTCCAGCGGCCAGGTCATGCCGACCTTGTACACGCGCAGTCCGATCTGCGCGCAGGCCTGCGCATCCAGGCCCAGGTATTCCAGCGCCTGCAGCACGTCCAGATAGCTCTTGCCGGTGGTCACGATGCCCAAGCGTGCGTGCGGCGCATCTAGCACCACCTTGTCGATGTGGTTTGCGCGCGCAAAGGCCTGTGCCGCGCCAATCGCATACCGGTGCAGGCGCATCTCCTGATCCATCGGCGGGTCCGGCCAGCGGATGCCCAAACCGCCCGGCGGCAGTGCGAAATCCTCCGGCAGCACGATCGTGCGTGCGAATGGGTCGATGTCCACCGAAGCGGACGATTCCACCGTTTCGGCAATCGTCTTGAAGCCGATCCAGCGCCCGGTGTAGCGGCTCATCGCCCAGCCCAGCAGGCCCATGTCCAGGATGTCCTGCACCCCGGCCGGATTGAGGATGGGCATCATCGCGCTGACGAATTCCTCTTCCGACCCATGCGGCAGGGTCGAGCTGCGGCAGGCATGGTCATCGGCGGCCAGTGCCAGCACGCCGCCAAACGGGGAGGTGCCGGCGGCATTGCCGTGCTTGAACACATCGCCGCTGCGGTCCACGCCCGGACCCTTGCCGTACCACATGCCATACACGCCCTGCACCTTCGCACCAGGGAACAGGTTGGTCTGCTGAGTGCCCCACACCATGGTGGCGGCCAGGTCCTCGTTGAGGCCGGGAGTGAAAGTGACCTTGGCCGCGTCCAGATGCTTGCGCGCACGCCACAGTTCCAGGTCCAGCCCGCCCAGCGGGCTGCCACGATAGCCACTGATGAAGCCAGCGGTCTGCAGCCCGGTGGCGTCATCGCGCAAACGCTGCAGCAGCGGCAGCCGCACCAACGCCTGCACCCCCGAAAGATAGATGCGCCCATCGGTCCGCGTGTACTTGTGGTCCAGCGTGTAATCCGCATCCACCTGGTCGAGCTCCGGCGTGTTGGCAGAGTCGGGAGAAGAACGTGCAGCGGTACTGGTCATGGCGTGCCCGGAAAGGGTGGCTGGGCCCCGGTGCTTGTCATCTGAAACTATCTGACGCACCCGACGGATTCCAAAACGGCGACGCAAAGTGTAACAGTCGCCTTTTACGCACCCGTCCCCGTGCGGATGCGCAGCCGACGCGCTGCGGTTAGGATGGGGGCGGGAAGGGCCTTTTGCTGTCAGGGGAACACACAGTGAGAAGGAAATACGCGTGGGCCGCTCTGGCCCTGCTTGGAGGGGTGTGGTCGTTTGCGCAGGTGCAGAGCCTGCCCAAGCCCAAAGAGTTCTATTTCGACGAAGACCGCAGCACAACCAAGGCCGTGATCGCCTTTCAAGGCCAGGGCGATGCAGTCGTCGAGCGGCTTGCGGCGATGGTGCAGCGTGACGCCCGTGCGGTCGATCCGCGCGCACAGTTGGCGTCGCTGGCCTACGCCGATGGACGCATGCAGTTAGGCGATGAGTTCTATCAAGGCGCGTTGGCGCTGGTCTCCAACGGCAGCCCGCAGTACCGGGCCATCACCTGGAACTACGGATGGGATCTGCTGCGTGCCGACTAGCCGAACAAGGCGCTGCAGCAATGGGCCAACCTGGCCAATGGCCGTCCGGCCACGCCGGAATGGTTGCCGACGACGGCTGCACTCGCGCTCTGGCGCGTGGGGCGCAAGCAAGATGCGGTCGAGTGGTATGCGGCAGCCGTGCGCACCTGGCCCGACCGTTGGAGCAGCACCGCCAACTACGCCAGCCTGTTGCCGGAATGGCGCGAGGCAGAGCGCGCCACCTTGGCCGAGGTCTTCGCGGCCTGGCAGGCCAAGCCGCCGACGTTTCCGTAAGCGCCTCGCTGCGCTGCGGGGATGTCCCGCAGCGTGGTGTTTGCATTGGGTGGGCGCTGTGCCGGGAAAAGGACCAGTCGAGTTGGTCGGTGCGAATGGCATCCACCAAAGCAGCCAGCAAACCGCGCCTTCGACTTTGCGTTTAACGATGCGGTCACTGACACTTCCTTGCGTTGCGCCAAGCCAGGCTGGCTTTTCCAGTGAAACGTGCGCCGCCATGCGATCCTGTGCACGGCTTTCCAACGGACACGATCACGCGCCATGGCGGTAGATGCATTTGCCTTGATTCTGGCCATGTTGGGGCTGGGCCTGCTGTTCGCCCGCCTGCGGGTGTTGCCCGACAACAGCGCCGATGTGCTCAACCTTATCGTGCTGTACATCTGCCTGCCGGCGTCGGTGCTGACCTATGTCCCGCGGCTGCATCTGGACGCATCGCTGGGCGGGGTGATTGCCACGCCGTGGTTGCTCACCGCCATCATCGTGCCGTTGCTGTGGGGCTGCAGCCGCCTGCTGCGCTTCGGCCGCGCCGAATACGCCGCGCTGCTGATGTGCGTGGTGTTCACCAATTCCAGCTTTATCGGCTTCCCGATGGTGCGCGCACTGATCGGCGATCACGCGCTGCCCTATGCAGTGGTTTACGACCAGTTCGGCACCTTCGTGTTGCTGTCTACGTTCGGGTTGTACGTGCTGGCCCGCTATAGCGGCGATACCCCGCCAACCGGGCGGCTGATCCTGATGCGGGTGCTGCAGTTTCCACCGTTGTGGGCGCTGCTGTTCGCCCTGACGCTGATGCCCGAGCAACCGCCGAACTGGATCGGCTCAGGCCTCAAGAACCTTTCCGATGCGATGTTGCCGCTGGTGATGCTGTCGGTAGGTTTTTCGCTGCAGCTGCGCCTGCCCGCGGACGAACTCAAGCCGCTGGCGGTGGGCCTGATATTCAAGCTGTTGCTGATACCGGTCCTGGCCTTGCCGCTGTCCTGGGTACTCGGCCTGCACGGCCAGATGCTGCAGACCAATGTGCTCGAATCGGCCATGCCCACCATGATCACTGCCGCCGCGCTGGCCATTTCGCACCGGCTGGCGCCACGCCTGGCTGCAGCGATGGTTGGCTACAGCATTTTGTTGTCGTTGCTGACGCTGCCTGCGTGGGCCTGGCTGCTGGCGCGGTTGGTGGCGTAAGGCTGCGGCGCTGACATGCGCCGTGCGGCAGCGGGACAGCAGCTGCATGCGCTTGCGTCCGGTCGCTCGGTTACACGCCGAGGTCCAATGCCGCTGCCATGCTGCATTGCGACCACGCCATCGCCCATGCACAGCACTCCTGCTTCTGCGCAATACGCGGAGACGATCTTGCGCTGGGTGAGAGGTGTGCAGCCATCGCCGCGCGCACTGGCGGCACAAGGCGTTTGCATCCATCGGCTGGAGGTCTGCGCTGTCCTTGCCTGTACGCCATCAAGGCGTTTCACGCGTTTCGACTACTTCCTCACCTTGCCGCGGTGTACGCTGCCGGCTTGCTCCCGGAAGTGAGGCGTGCATGAAGACAGTCCTGGTGGCCGCCTCCAAAGGCGGCGTCGGCAAGACCACGATCGCCACCAATCTGGCCGCACATGCGGCGTTGCAAGGTCAGCGCACCGTGCTGGCAGATGCCGATCCGCAAGGCTCGTCCACCCGCTGGGCGGAGCGTCGCGCCAGTCTGGAAAGTGCGGTACTGCCGATTGACGCCACCAAACGCCGCAGCTGGCAGGCGGCGGTGCCCGACGGCACCGATACCTTGATCATCGATGCGCCGGCCGGGGCAATGGCCGACGATCTCAGCGGATTCCTCGACCACGTCGATGCCATCGTGGTGCCGGTGTTGTCCTCGGCACTCGATATCGAAGCGGTGGTCGGCTTTCTCAACACGCTGGCCAAGGTGCCAAGCGTGCACCAGCGCAAACTGCCGGTGGGCTTGGTGCTCAATCGCGCCCGCCCTTGGACCCAGACCTCGCAACAGGCCGCCGACATGATCGGTAGCTGGCCGTACCCGCTGGTGACGCAACTGCGCGACACCCAGGCCTACGTGGTCATGGCCGGGTTGGGACGCAGCTTGTTCGACTACCGCTCGGCGCAGGTGCGCGACCATCAACAGGACTGGGAGCCGCTGTTCAAGTGGCTCAAGAAGTCCTAGAACCGGGAAGTTCCTATGCGCGAATTGATCTTGTTGCGACACGCCCATGCCGAACCGGCCGATACCGGTCAGGCCGATTTTGATCGCCCGCTGTCCCCGCACGGCATCGCCGAGGCCGAAGCGGCCGGACTCTGGCTGCGCGAGCAGCGGCTGGTGCCCGACCGGGTGCTGTGCTCGCCGGCCCGGCGCGCCCGCGAAACCCTGGAGGCGGTGCTCGAGCTCACCGGCTATATCGAACAACGGCTGGACGAGCGCATCTATGAGGCCACAGCCGGCACCGTGGCCAGCCTGGTGGACGAACATCGCGAGGCCGAGCGCCTGCTGCTGGTCGGCCACAATCCCGGCCTGGAACGGCTGGCGGCGCTGATGCACAGCGGCCAGACCGGCGATTACCGTGGCATGCCCACCGCCTCGATCGCGTTGCTGGCTTTGCCGCTGGACGCCACCATCGAGCCGGGCATCGCCCGCCTGACCGCCTTCTGGTGGCCTTGACCCGTGTCATCGTCGCTGCGCTGGTTCGCCTGGCTCGCGCTCTGGGTCACACTGCCTTGTCTGGCGCAGCAGAAGGTGCATTTCATCGACCCGGCGCAATCGCGCTTCGGATTCGAGATCAAAACCCGTTTCGGAATGAAGATCGAGGGGTTTTTCCCACGGTTTCGCGGTGAAGTGGTCGAACTGCCGGACAAACGCAAGCAGGTGCGGTTCTGGCTGGATGCCACCCAGGTGGAGATCCCGGGCAAGGACCGTTACACCAGCTGGATGCGGGGCGAGGATTTTTTCGATGTTGCGCACTACCCGGTCGTCGAATTCGAGTCGCTTCCGTATACCGACGATGTGATCAAGGGCGGTGGCGACATCACCGGCAACCTGACCATCCGCGGAATCACCCACATCGAGACCCTGCATGTACTTCCGGCCGAATGCACCCGGACGGGCTATGATTGCGACGTGATCAGTCGAGGTACGGTCCTGCGTGGACGTTACGGAATGAATGCGTGGCAGATGGCACTGGGCGACGGGGTGACGTTCATTCTGCGTGGGCGCTTGCAGGAGGCGCGGCACCCGTGAAGTGCCTGTTGAGGGTTCTCGTGCTGGCAACGGTGTTGCTCGGCACCGGATGCGCCAGCCTGTCGCAAACCGAACGCAACCGTGCTGCCGGCGTCGCCGCTGCGGCACGCAGTACCGTGGTGAATTGCACCCAGGCCAATCGTTGCGCGCAACCTTCGCCGCTGCGCGCGCTGGGCGGCGAGGCGATCACCGCCTCCACACCGGCGGCGCCGCGGCACTACGCCACCATCGTCGACCACGGCGAAGAATCGCTGGTGGCTCGGCTCAATCTGATCCGCAGCGCTACCCGCAGCATCGACCTGCAGACCTATATCTTCGACAAGGACGACAGCGCGCGCATGATCATGGACGCGCTGATGGACGCCGCGCAACGCGGCGTCAAGGTGCGCATCCTGATCGATCAGCTGTCGGCGATCGCCGATCTGCAGATTCTCGGTGCGCTGGCCAGCAGCCACGAAAACCTGCAGCTGCGCATCTACAACCCCACCTTCGGCAAGGTCAAACTCAACTACTTCGACTATGCCGGCAGTGTGCTGTGCTGCTTCCGTCGCTTCAATCAGCGCATGCACAACAAGCTGTTGGTGGTGGACGACGTGCTCGGTGTGGTCGGCGGGCGCAATTACCAGGACGACTATTACGAGTGGGACAGCGAGTACAACTTTCGCGACCGCGACGTGATTCTGGCCGGTCCGGAAGTTCGTGCGATGGCCGCTAATTTCGATGCGTTCTGGCGTGCCCGGCGCAGTGTGCCGGCCGAGCGTTTGAACGATGTCGGGCGCGTGCTGCTGGAGCAGGGCGTACCGCAGATGCCGCCAGCGAACTTCCGCCGGCCCGACCGGGTGGCGCGTGTGGATCGCGAAGCGCGCGATCCGCAGTTCGTACGCGATGCCTTCGTGACCCCGGCCATGCCGGTGCAGCGTGTGCTGTATGTGGCCGATCTGCCGCAAAAGCACCGCAAGGAACATGCTGCCAAGGCGGTTTCCACGGCGCCGGAACTGGATGGCCTGATTGCCGGCGCGCAGCAGGAAGTGCTGCTGCAGACGCCGTATCTGGTGTTGTCCGACGCGGCGCAGGCGATCTTTCGCACGCTGCGCACGCACCCGCAGCCGCCGCGCATCGTGGTGTCGACCAATAGCCTGGCCGCCACCGACAATCCCATCGTGTATGCGCTGTCGTACAAGTTCAAACGCCGCAACATGCGCGAGCTGGGCTTCAACATCTACGAGTTCAAGCCGTTCCCGCTCGATGTTCCGGTGGATTACGCCAACCTGGTGCCGGATACACTCAACCCTGCTTCCGACATCAACGAAGACAGCCGCACCAATCGCCTGATCGGCGGCAGTGCGGCCGGCAATGCGATGCGCGGCAGCAGCGGTGCAGACGGGAACACAAGCGCACGTGCTGGCAGCGTGCTACGCGGCAGCGGTGGCCGCGCGCCGGGCGGTAGCGAGGTTGATCGGCGCGTGCTGCGTACCGAAACGAGACCCTCGTTCCTGGGCACGCGTGCGGTCAACAAGCCGCTGCCGGTGACCCGCGCCGGTGCGCGCATGGGCTTGCATGCCAAGTCGCTGGTGGTGGATCGCCGCATCGGCGTGATCGGCACGCACAACTTCGACCCGCGCAGCGAGAACTACAACACCGAAGCGGCCGTGGTGATCGACGACGCGCGCTTTGCGCAGGCGCTGGCCGCCAGCATCGAACGCGATATGTCGCCGGAAAACGCCTGGACGGTGGCCCCGCGCGAAAAGCCGCCGATGTTGAGCGGATTGAACTACAGCGTGGGTAAAGTTTCCGAAGCCTTGCCGGTGCTGGACTTCTGGCCGTGGCGCTACGCCACCAATTACGAGTTCCAGCCCGGCCCGGATTGCTTGTTCCCGCTCAAGCGCCAGGATACGCAGTTCCGTAAGTGCTACGTCGCGGTGGGCGACTTCCCGGAGGTCAATGTCGGCCCGAAGTGGCTTTTGGTACGCATGCTCACCGCCTTCGGCGCCGGGCTGGTGCCGATTCTTTGATTTGCTGACGTGTTGCACTGATGAAGATGGATTGATGCGCGATGTTGCGCTGTGTTGTCGGTCGATTGCCATAGATGTGCGCGGTTTGCTAAGAATCGACACGCAAGAGGGTAGCGCTGAGAAGCTGCGCCCGTCGCAGACGGATGTGTTCAACGCACTCGCATCATTTCTGGTTGCTGTGGGCAGCCAGCCGTACTGCAATCTTGCATCGCACCCCAGGCACCTGGATGCTCTTGCGATACCCGATACCCGATACCCGATACCCGATACCCGATACCCGATACCCAGCCCATGACCTTCCGCGAACCCGTCGATCTAGTCGCCCTCAACGCCGCCAGCCGCGACACCTTGATCGAACATCTCGGCATCGTGTTTACCGAAGCCGGTGACGATTGGCTGCGCGCCACCATGCCGGTGGATGCGCGCACCAGGCAGCCTTATGGCCTGTTGCACGGTGGCGCCTCGGTGGTGCTGGCTGAAACGCTGGGCAGCAGCGCCGGCAACTTGTGTGTGGATATGACGACCCGGATGTGCGTGGGGCTGGAGATCAATGCCAATCACCTGCGCGCTGCCACTCAGGGGCTGGTGACCGGTACCGCGCGCGCGGTGCACGTGGGGCGCAGCACGCACGTCTGGGACATCACCATCGAAAACCCGGTCGGCAAACGTGTCTGCGTGTCGCGGTTGACCCTGGCGGTGGTTGCGCGCGGCAATGGCTGAGCTCGCCCGGCAGCGGCATGCATGGAACAGCGTCGCCCGCTGCCGGCAGTGCGCGGGGTCCACGTTGCTGTCACAATGGTCGCGCTTCCTTCCCCCCCGTTACCGGTTCCGTTCGTCGAATGAGCGAGTCATCCCCGGACGCCACGCGCGACGCTGGCGCTCCGTTGCGTTTGCTCCGGTACCTGTATCGGGTGCCGTTGCTGTTGCTGCATGTGGGCCTGTTCCTGCCGGTCGCCATGTTGTGTGTGGTTGTACCGCCGCTGGCGCGGATTCGCATCGGTCAGGACGACACCCTGGACGAGCGGATGATCCGCTGGTGGCAGGGCAACCTGATGCGCGTGTTCGGCTTCCGGCTGCGCCGCTTCGGGACGCCGCTGTCGGGCGCGACCCTGTTTGTGGCCAACCACGTCAGTTGGGTGGACATTCCCATGCTGCACAGCCAGCGCGTGATGGGGTTTGTGGCCAAACGCGAAATCGCCGACTGGCCGCTGGTGGGCTGGCTGGCCACCATTGGCCAGACCATCTTCCATCAGCGCGGCAATACCGAATCGCTGGGCGGAGTGCTGCAGGAAATGCTGCTGCGCCTGCAAAGCGGCAAGCCGGTCGGTGTGTTCCCGGAAGGGCGCACCCGCGGCGGTACCGAGGTCGGCCCGTTCCATGCACGCATCTTCCAGGCGGCAGTGGAAGCCGGGGTGCCGGTACAGCCGGTGGCGCTGCGTTACGGTGTGCGCGGCAGTGCGCAGGCGGTGGTGGCGTTCGGTGAACGCGAGAGTTTCTTGGCCAACATCCTGCGCCTGCTGGGCGAGCCGTCACGGCTGGCCGAAATGCATTTTCTTGAGCCGATTCGCGCGCTGGATATCGAAGGCCGTCGCCGACTGGCCGACACCTCGCTGCAACGGATCGTTGCCGCGATGGAGTCCTAGCTGACGATGCGCACGCGCCTCTCTCCTGCGGCCCGTCGCGACGCCGGTGCGATTAGCGCATGAACGCCGCCGACTACCTGCCGCCACGCTGGCTGCGCAACCCGCACGTGCAATCGGTGCTGGGCAGCAGCGGCTTGCGGCGCATCCGCAGCCGTCAGTTGCTCGCCGCCAGCGGCGCTGTCACCAGCGAACACATTCTCGATGGCGGTGACGGTGTGCGCCTGCAGGGCTGGATGAGCGTTCCGCGCGGCGACGCGCCACCGCGCGGCACCGTGCTGTTGCTGCACGGCTGGGAGGGCAGCGCCGATTCCAATTACATGTGCCTGACCGCAGCGCGCGTACTCGGCCTGGGCTACCAAGTGTTCCGGCTGAACTTCCGCGACCACGGCGGCACCCACCATCTCAATGTGGACCTGTTCCACTCCGATCGCATCGACGAAGTGGTCAATGCCGCAGGCGATCTGTGGCGGCGTTTTCCTGCGCCGCAGTTGCTGGCAGCAGGGTATTCGCTGGGCGGCAATTTCGCGTTGCGACTGGCGCTGCGTGCGCCCGCTGCCGGCCTGCCGCTGGCGCGCGTGGCGGCGGTGTGCCCGCTGCTGGACCCATGGCGGCAAGCAGGCGCTGGAGACGGTGCAGCGGCTGTTGCCGGTGCTGTGCCAGGACCCATGGCCTGACCCGGACCAGGTGGTGGCCATCGCCAACAATACGGCGGCAAGCAGGCGCTGGAGACGGTGCAGCGGCTGTTGCGGTGCTGTGCCAGGACCATGGCCTGACCCCGGACCAGGTGGTGGCCATCGCCAACAATAACGGCGGCAAGCAGGCGCTGGAGACGGTGCAGCGGCTGTTGCCGGTGCTGTGCCAGGCCCATGGCCTGCCCCCGGACCAGGTCGTGGCCATCGCCAGCAATATTGGCGGCAAGCAGGCGCTGGAGACGGTGCAGCGGCTGTTGCCGGTGCTGTGCCAGGACCATGGCCTGACCCCGGACCAGGTGGTGGCCATCGCCAGCAATGGCGGCGGCAAGCAGGCGCTGGAGACGGTGCAGCGGCTGTTGCCGGTGCTGTGCCAGGACCATGGCCTGACCCCGGACCAGGTGGTGGCCATCGCCAGCCACGATGGCGGCAAGCAGGCGCTGGAGACGGTGCAGCGGCTGTTGCCGGTGCTGTGCCAGGACCATGGCCTGACCCCGGACCAGGTGGTGGCCATCGCCAGCAATGGCGGCGGCAAGCAGGCGCTGGAGACGGTGCAGCGGCTGTTGCCGGTGCTGTGCCAGGACCATGGCCTGAGTCCGGACCAGGTGGTGGCCATCGCCAGCCACGATGGCGGCAAGCAGGCGCTGGAGACGGTGCAGCGGCTGTTGCCGGTGCTGTGCCAGGACCATGGCCTGACCCTGGACCAGGTGGTGGCCATCGCCAGCCACGATGGCGGCAAGCAGGCGCTGGAGACGGTGCAACGGCTGTTGCCGGTGCTGTGCCAGGCCCATGGCCTGACCCCGGACCAGGTCGTGGCCATCGCCAGCCACGATGGCGGCAAGCAGGCGCTGGAGACGGTGCAGCGGCTGTTGCCGGTGCTGTGCCAGGACCATGGCCTGACCCCGGACCAGGTGGTGGCCATCGCCAGCAATGGCGGCGGCAAGCAGGCGCTGGAGAGCATTGTTGCCCAGTTATATCGCCCTGATCCGGCGTTGGCCGCGTTGACCAACGACCACCTCGTCGCCTTGGCCTGCCTCGGCGGACGTCCTGCCCTGGATGCAGTGAAAAAGGGATTGCCGCACGCGCCGGAATTGATCAGAAGAATCAATCGCCGTATTCCCGAACGCACGTCCCATCGCGTTGCCGACCTCGCGCACGTGGTGCGCGTGCTTGGTTTTTTCCAGAGCCACTCCCACCCAGCGCAAGCATTCGATGACGCCATGACACAGTTCGGGATGAGCAGGCACGGGTTGGTACAGCTCTTTCGCAGAGTGGGCGTCACCGAATTCGAAGCCCGCTACGGAACGCTCCCCCCAGCCTCGCAGCGTTGGGACCGTATCCTCCAGGCATCAGGGATGAAAAGGGCCAAACCGTCCCCTACTTCAGCTCAAACACCGGATCAGGCGTCTTTGCATGCATTCGCCGATTCGCTGGAGCGTGACCTTGATGCGCCCAGCCCAATGCACGAGGGAGATCAGACGCGGGCAAGCAGCCGTAAACGGTCCCGATCGGATCGTGCTGTCACCGGCCCCTCCGCACAGCAATCTTTCGAGGTACGCGTTCCCGAACAGCGCGATGCTCTGCATTTGCCCCTCAGCTGGAGGGTAAAACGCCCGCGTACCAGGATCGGGGGCGGCCTCCCGGATCCTGGTACGCCCATCGCTGCCGACCTGGCAGCGTCCAGCACCGTGATGTGGGAACAAAATGCGGACCCCTTCGCAGGGGCAGCGGATGATTTCCCGGCATTCAACGAAGAGGAGCTCGCATGGTTGATGGAGCTATTGCCTCAGTCAGGCTCAGTCGGAGGGACGATCTGAGGCCGCCGCCATGATTCAGTTGGAAAAGGGCCCGCAGTTCTACGACTGGTATTTCCGTCGTAAATGGCGCGAATCGCTGCTGCGCAAGCGCGCGTTGTTCCCCGACCAGCACAGCTACGACGACGCCACCCTGGCGCTGGACATGCGCGGGCTGATGGCCTGGCTGGCGGTGAAGCACACCGGGCATGGCTCACTGGAAGCGTATTTCGACAGCTATTCGATTGACGGCGAACGCCTGGCCAATCTGCAGGTGCCGGTCGACATCTTGATGGCCGAAGACGACCCGGTGATTCCGTTCGCCGATTTCGCTGCCTGGCAGTTGCCGGCGCATGCGCAGCTGGAAATCGCGCGCTGGGGCGGCCATTGCGGCTTTCTGGAAAACGCCCGCGGCGACGGCTTCGCCGAACGCTGGGTGGCCGAGCGGCTGACGTCAGCTCGCGCATGATGCTGAGACGACATCCGTAGATGGATGCAGTAGTTGATTTTTTATTCGTGGTTGTCGGTTGCGTGATGGTCTACTTCAGCGCGATCAGCTTCTACACCTACCTGCAGACTGGGGAAATCCTGTTCCGCTGACGCGCAGGATCGGTTCCCATGGGCGTCGAAGCTGCGCGCTGGCACATGGGCCAGTTGCTGTTTTGGGGCGCTCTGCGTGGCTCATGGCGCGAGCGTGCTGCGTCGGAAGTTGCCAAGCGTTCAACCGCCCGACCGGCGCGATCGGTCGATGTGAGTTCAAGGGCGACGACGCACGCCTTGCACAAGAGGCCGGCGTGGCGCTAAACGCCAGCATCCCTCGCACCGCGAGCCGCCGTACCCCGCATCGTTACAATAGCGGTTTGTCCCGGACCCACCGCCGTCATGCAAGACGCCATTCTTCAAGCCCTGCGCCGCAATGCGGCCGACGATGCAGTGGCGCTGGCCCGCGAGTGGGCAACCGCCGCGCCCGACGACGTCGCCGCGCACCGCTGGCTGGCGGTGGCGCTGCAGCAGCAAGGGCAGCCGGGGCTAGCGCTGGGCAGCATCGACACCGCGCTGATGCTGACCCCCGAAGATGCCGACCTGCATCTGCTGCGTGCCGGTGCGTTGTTGGCGACGCGCGATCTGTCTGCCGCCGATGCGGCGCTGTCGCGCACTACCGCGCTGGATCCGAATCAGTTCAATGCTTACGTGATGCAGGCGCATCTGGCGGTGGCACGTGGCGATCTGGACGAGGCCGAGCGGCTCAGCCGCACTGCCGCGCGCCTGGTGCCGGAGCATCCGCAATTGCTGGCGGTCGATGGCGTGGTGGAGATGCGCCGCAGCCAGAGCGACCGCGCGCTGTCGTTGCTCACCCGCGCCGCCGAGCAGTTGCCCGACGATGCACGCGTGCTGTTTTCGCTGGGCTTTGCGTATCTGCAGAAAGAGCATTTTGCATTCGCCGAGCGCGCGTTCGAGCGCGTGATCGAGCTCAATCCGCCGGGCACCGCGCTGCGCGCCTTCATTGCCCAGCTGGCCCAGCGCCAGGGCCGTCTGGACGACGCGCTGGCGGCGATGCAGGGCGTGCTCGAGCAGCCCGGCGGCGATCTGCCGGCCATGCGCCGGCTTGCCGGCGAGATGGAACTGCAGGCCGGTCGCCCCGATCAGGCCGCCGCCCATCTGCGCCTGGCACTGGCGCACTGGCCGGCCGACCGCCGCACGCTGCATGCGCTGCTTACCGCCTGGGTGCGGCTGGGCGCGGTGGACGATGCGCGCGACACCCTGGATGCGGCGCTGGCCACGTCGGCCACGGCGCACGACCTGTGGCTGGCCCGCCTGGCGGTGGAGCCGGTCGGTGGGCCGCAGGCGCAGGCGGTGATCGAGCGCTGGCTGCTGGCCATGCCCGAGCACCTGCCGGCGCTGGAGGCGCTGATGCGCGTGCATGACATGCAGGGCCATGGCGACGCAGCGGAGATGGTGGCGCGCCAGATCGTGGCGGTGGAGCCGGGCCGCATCAGCGGCGAGCAGCGCATTGTCGAAGCCTTGCTGGAGCGCGACCCGCTGGCGGCCATCGCCTGCGTCGAATCGTTGATCGAATCGCTGCCTGCGCCGCAGCAGACCGTGCTGCGGCCGTGGCTGGGCAATGTGCAGGACCGCGCCGGCCAGCCCGATGCCGCCGTGGGCACCTGGATGCAGTTCCACCGCGAGCAGGCCCAGCACCGGTTGCCGTTGCCGCCGCAGGCCGCCAAACAGCCGACGCAGTGGCCTGCGCTGGTGACCATCCCCGACACCGTCACCGCGCGCCCGCTGTTCGTGTGGGGCACGCCCGGCTCGCATGTCGAACGTTTGATCGCGGTGATGGACGCGGCCACCCCACTGGTGCGCGGCGACCGCTATGGCACCACGCCGCCGTCGGATGCGCTGCAGAGCTACCGTACGCTCGACCAGTTGGCCTCCGGCGCACTGGCACCGACGGCGCTGGTGGAAGGCTGGAAAGCACAACTGCCGCGTCGCGGCATCGACGATGGCAACGTCATCGACTGGCTGCTGTGGTGGGACAACACCTTGTTGACCGCGCTGCGCCCGCATCTGCCTGAGGGCCGGCTGGCGATTGCGCTGCGCGACCCGCGCGACATGCTGCTGGACTGGCTCTCGGCCGGTGCGTCCGCGCCGCTGGCACTGCAATCCCCACAGCAGGCCGCCGATTGGTTGCTGATCGCGCTGGAACAGCTGGCCGTCTTGCACGAACGCGATCTGTACCCGCACCGGATCATTCGGCTGGACGGTATCGAAAACGATCCGCAGGGCATTTCCACCGCGCTGGAACAGGCGTTCGGGCTGAACTTCCCGCTGGTCGAACCGCGTGGCCCGACGCGGTTGGCTGCCGGTCGCTGGCGCAATTACCGCGGCGTGCTTGGCGCGCAGTTCGATCTGCTCACGCTGATTGCCGTGCGCTTCGGCTACCCGCAGGACTGAATGGCGCTCAGAGCGGTTGCGCTCACCGCCGGGTGGGCGTGGCTGCAGTCTCGTGATTGTCGCATTGCTTGCAGACGCAGTGCGCGGGCAGCGCTAAACCCGAGCGAGCGCATCAGAAGGTTCCATGCCGATGTCTTTCGCTCCGGCCCGGACCCAGGCACCCTGATCCGTATCGCTTTTCTCGGAGACCCTCCATGCGTCTGACCAGCAACAGCATCGAAAACGGCAAGCCCATCGCTGTGGAATTTGCCGCCGGTACGCCGGATGGCTTCGCACCCAACCGCAACCCGCACCTGGCCTGGAGCGAGGTGCCGACCGGTACGCAGTCATTCGCGCTGTTGTGCCTGGACCCGGATGTACCGACCGTGCCCGACACCGTCGGCCGCGACGACCTGCAGATTCCAGTCGAGCAGCCACGCACCGATTTCGTGCATTGGGCGATGGCCGATATCTCCGCCGATGTGCATGAGATTGCCGCCGGCAGCTGCAGCGACGGCTTTGTGGTCAAGGGCAAGCAGCAACCGCCCGGCCCGGCCGGTGCCCGGCAGGGCCTGAATTCCTACACGCAGTGGTTCGCCGGCAATGCCGACATGGCCGGCGACTACCGCGGCTACGACGGCCCGTACCCGCCGTTCAACGACCTGCGCATGCACCGCTATTTCTTCCGGGTGTTCGCGCTGGACGTTGCCAAGCTCAGCCTGCCCGACCGCTTCACCGCCGCCGACGTGCTGTCGGCGATTCAGGGCCATGTGCTGGCGGAAGCCGCGTTGCATGGCACCTACACGTTGAACCCAGCGCTGCGCTGAGTCATCGCGACGATGGCGTCGAATGCGCCATCCCCGACGACGCCAGCCACGTTCGGCCGGCGTCTCAGTACAGGCAGTCCCCCTTGAAAGCATTCCAGATTGGCAATCAAACCGGCCTCGAGAGCCTGGTCGTGGCCGAGATGTTCGAGCCAGTCGCAGGGCCGGGTCAGGTCATCGTCGCGCCGCGACTGGTTGGCCTGATCAACCGCGACCTGCAGATCCTGAAAGGCACCTACGCCGGCAAGCTCGTCGAAACGCGCGTTCCCGTTGCCGAAGGCGTGGGCATCGTGACCTCCGTCGGTGCAGGCGTCAGCGACGTCGCGCCGGGCGACCGTGTCGTCAGCGGGCACTTCCCCGCCTGGCTGGACGGCAGGTTCCGCGCCGAGATGTTCGCCCACGATCTGGGCGTGACCCACGATGGCTGGCTGGCGGAAACGGTGGTGCTGCCTGCATCCGCGCTGATCAAGGTGCCCGTGTCGTTGGACGACCAAGATGTCGCGGCGCTGGCATCGGCCGCAGTCACCGCCTGGCACGCCGGAAGTCGCCAGGATCAAGGCCGGCGACCTAGTGCTCTGTCTGGGAACCGTCGGCGTCTCGATGGCCGCGCTCGAACTCGCCAAGCGCCACGGTGCCCATGTCGCCATCACCTCATCCAGCGACGAGAAGCTTGAACTCGCGCGCCGCCTGGGCGCCGACATCACCGTCACCTATCGCACCGATCCCGACTGGGCCGATGCCGTGACGCAGCTGTCCGGCGGCGGCGCGGACGTCATCATCGAGACCGGCGGGCAGGACACCCTGGGACAGTCGATCAAGGTGGCAGCTGCCAACGCGACCATCGTGGTGATCGGCGTCACTCCCGGCACCTCTTCGCCGATTCCCGACTATGTGTCGTTGATCCGCAAGAACGCAACCATTCGCGGGATCGCCAATGCAAGCCGGGCGATGTTCGTGGACCTGCTGCGTGCGATCGAGCAGCACCGCATCAAGACCCTGCACAACAACACGTTCCGGTTCGATGAGGCGCCCCAGGCCTTTGATTACGTCGCCAGGGCGCAACACGTGGGCAAGGTCCTGATCCAGTTCTGACGCGCCGCAGTGGCGTCGCAGCGCGCGGCGCCGCTGACAGGCCCAATGCTGGGCTGGCGCGGGGCTAGCTGCTGGCTTCGAGCATCTGGTCGAGCACGTACACCTGGTCGGCGTTCCGGTCCGTGCCGGCCGGGTAGCGGGTCACCCGCAGCAGGTTGCGGATGCCGTCCTCGTGCTCGAAGCCGTCGATCGTGCCCTCCAACGGCTGCCAGTCGTGTGTGGCCGATTGGTCGGCCTGCGTCTGCTCGCGGACTTGCAGACAACGACGCGTCGGGTCGGACGCGCAGGTCACGGTGTCTGCGGCCACTTCGATCAACAACGTCTGCCCCGGCCCGCCGTAGCGGGTGTCTGCCGTGGGGGTGCCGCCGAAGATCAGCCGGGTGCCATCGCTGCGGGTCAGGGTCAGCCGGGGCGCGGCCGCGGCGGTGTCCATGACCACGGCGAAGCGGCCGGACAGCAGGTCGCTGGCAGCGCGTTCCTGCGCCATCCGGCGTGCGTCGGCGCACATCCGCCTGCTCGAGACCACCCGGCCGATCTGCACCTGCGCCTGGGCCACGCTGTAGATGGCGCCCAACGCGTTGCAGGTCTGGCTGACCTGGATGCGCTGATCGTTGAAGTCCAGTTGCACGGCTGGCAGGCCGTCGACGAACAGGCTGCGCAAGGCGGTGCCGTGCGCATCGCTGGCCTGCTGCAATTGCCAGTGCTGTGCGCGCAAGGCGGTGCGCAACGGCAGGGCATCCGTGTCAGGGCTCGCCATGACAGGCATCCGGACAGCAGCGTGGTTGGCGCCGGGCAGCTCCGGCGACGCGCCCGATCCGCAGGCCGTCACGCCCGCCGCCAGCAGTGCAGGGGCGAAGAACACGGCACGCATGTGCAGCTCCCGGGAATCGATGCGTCAGTGATACCGCCAGCGTGCGCCCGGGGCAATGACCGGCGTCACGACGTGGGCGCCGGGCCTGCACCTGGCCGCGATCGCGACGTGCAGGCCCGGCAGTTGTCGTTAGGTCTCAGCCCGCCGCAGCCGGCAGCCACAGCAGCAAGGCTGCGCCGAGCACGATGCGGTACACCGCAAACACGGTGAAACGGTGCTTCTTGATATAGCTCAGCAGCCACTTCACCACCACAAAACCGGTGATGGTCGCCGCCACGAAGGCCACCGCCACATCGGCCCAGTGTTCGGTGCCGAAACCGCCTTCCTTGTACATCTCCAGCAACGCGTAACCGCTGGCCGCGAACATGGTCGGAATGCCCACCATGAACACGAAATCCGCCGCTGCCGAGCGCCGGCTCAGGCCCAGCAACATGGCGATGAAGATCGTCGAGGCCGAGCGCGAGGTGCCTGGGAAAACACCGGCCACGACCTGCGCCAGGCCCACCGCGATGGCCACCTTCCAGGTCACCACGTCGCGCTCGGGCAGCTTGCCGGCGACGTGTTCGGCCACCAGCATCCACACGCCGCCGATCAGCAGCGCCCAGGCGACGGGCTGCAGGGTTTCGGGCAATTGCCAGCCGGCCTTGCGCACGATCAGCCCGACCACCGCGGTGACCAGGAAGGCCACGCTGACTTTGAGCACGTAATCGCGGTTGTCGCGCTCGCCCAGGCCGGTGGCCAGGGTCCACAGCCGCTGCCGCAGCGCCAGACAGATAGCCAGGATCGCGCCGGCCTGGATGACGATATTGAAGAAGTCAGAACGGCGTCCGAGCCATTGTTCGGCGATCAGCAGATGGCCGGTACTGGAGATCGGCAGGAATTCGGTAAGGCCTTCGAGAATGCCCAACAGCAGGGCGGAAATCAGATCGGACATCGGACTGGAGAGGGGTGGGGAAGCCGTCAGGATAGTGCATTGTAGAACGCACCATATTGGTGCTTTGTGTTTGATTATTTGCACTATTATGGTGCTAGCCAACGTCCGCGGCCGCGAGCGACGCAAGCAAAATCAAGGGCTTGTGAAGCTCGATGGCTTGGCACGGTCCCTGCTGAGCTACCGGCCACGAGCCACTTAACTCCTACCTGAGGTTTCTTCCGATGTCCGTGGAAAATGTTGAAAAGCTGATCAAGGACAACAAGGTCGAGTTCGTCGACCTGCGCTTCGTCGATATGCGTGGTGTACAGCAGCACATCACCTTTCCGGCCAATATCATCGAGCCGGCGCTGTTTGAAGAAGGCAAGATGTTCGACGGCAGTTCGATCGCGGGTTGGAAGGGCATCAACGAGTCGGACATGGTGCTGCTGCCGGACGCAGGCACCGCGTATCTGGATCCGTTCTTCGCCGATCCGACCATCGTGCTGACCTGCGACATCCTTGACCCGGCCACCATGCAGAGCTATGAGCGCGATCCGCGCGGCATCGCCAAGCGCGCCGAGGCCTATCTGAAGTCGTCCGGCACCGCCGACCAGGCGTTCTTCGGCCCGGAGCCGGAATTCTTCATCTTCGATTCGGTGCGCTTTGCCAACGACATGGGCCACACCTTCTTCCAGGTGGGTTCGGAAGAAGCGGCCTGGAATACCGGTGAAAAGTACGACGGCGGCAATAGCGGCTACCGTCCGGGCGTGAAGGGCGGCTACTTCCCGGTTCCGCCGACCGACACCCTGCACGACCTGCGCGCGGAAATGATCAAGACGCTGGAACAGGTCGGCATCGAAACCGAAGTGCACCACCACGAAGTGGCCACCGCCGGTCAGTGCGAAATCGGCACCAAGTTCAGCTCGCTGGTGCAGAAGGCCGACGAACTGCTGACGATGAAGTACATCATCAAGAACGTCGCCTACCGCAACGGCAAGACCGCCACCTTCATGCCCAAGCCCATCGTGGGCGACAACGGCTCGGGCATGCACGTGCACCAGTCGCTGGCCAAGGGCGGCGTCAACCTGTTCACCGGCGACGGCTACGGCGGTTTGTCGCAGCTGGCGCTGTGGTACATCGGCGGCATCTTTAAGCACGCCCGCGCGATCAACGCCTTCGCCAACTCCGGCACCAACAGCTACAAGCGTCTGGTTCCGGGCTTCGAGGCACCAGTGATGCTGGCCTATTCGGCGCGTAACCGCTCGGCGTCGTGCCGTATTCCGTGGGTCACCAACCCGAAGGCGCGCCGCATCGAAATGCGCTTCCCCGATCCGTTGCAGTCCGGCTACCTGACCTTCACCGCGCTGATGATGGCCGGCTTGGACGGCATCAAGAACCAGATCGACCCTGGCGCACCGAGCGACAAGGACCTGTACGACCTGCCGCCGGAAGAAGAGAAGCTGATTCCGCAGGTCTGCTCCAGCCTGGATCAGGCCCTGGACGCGCTGGACAAGGACCGCGAGTTCCTCAAGGCCGGCGGCGTGATGAGCGACGACTTCATCGACGGCTATATCGCGCTGAAGATGCAGGAAGTCACCAAGTTCCGTGCTGCGACCCACCCGTTGGAGTACCAGCTGTACTACGGCAACTGAGTTCCACCGCTGCGATGGCGGAGGCCCCCCCTCCCACCTCCGCCATCGCCGCACACGTGTTCGAGCGATCCATGGCACCGGCCGTGGATTGCAGGGGTATTGAGAGAGCACACAGTTCGCGTGGCGCGGGCCTGACCTCTCACACGAGGCGGATGCATGGCATCTGCTGAGGTCTGCGCAATCGCGAACGATCGGATGCCGGGGTTGGCATCGAGGTGACTGACATCGCCGGGCGGCGCAATGCCGTCCGGTTCTTTCCACCATTCGGGGTATGCGCATGAAATTGATCACCGCCATCATCCGGCCGTTCAAGCTCGACGAGGTCCGCGAGGCCCTGTCCGCAGCTGGCGTGTCGGGCATCACCGTGACCGAGGTCAAGGGCTTCGGGCGTCAGAAAGGCCACACCGAGCTGTACCGCGGCGCCGAGTACGTTGTCGACTTCCTGCCCAAGATCAAGATCGAAACGGTGGTCACCAACGACCGCCTGGACGCGGTGGTCGAGGCGATCCAGAACGCCGCCGGCACCGGCAAGATCGGCGACGGCAAGATCTTCGTCACCGCGATCGAGCAGGTGGTGCGCATCCGCACCGGCGAGATCGGCGCCGATGCGCTCTAACCCCACCAGCCTTGGAGTTCGTATGAAGACAGCTCTTTTTGCCGGGTGGAAAGCCCGGTTCTACAGCGCGTGCATGCTGATGCTGTTCAGCGCGCTGATCGTCGGTGGCATGGGCAGCGCGCAGGCGCAGTCCACTCCCCAGATCACCCCACTGCCGACCGCGCCGGTCACCACCGAACCGCTGCCGTCGGCGCAACCGGCCGCCCCGCCGGCCGCTGCCGTCGAGGCCGCACCGGTGGTGGAGAAGGGCGACGTCGCCTGGATGCTGACTTCCACCTTGCTGGTGCTGCTCATGGTGGTGCCGGGCCTGGCGCTGTTCTACGGCGGCATGGTGCGCGCCAAGAACGTGTTGTCGGTGCTGATCCAGGTCGCTGTGGTGTTCTCGCTGCTGATCATCCTGTGGGTGCTGTACGGCTACAGCCTGGCGTTCTCCGGTGGAGGTGCGTGGATCGGCAATCTGGACAAGGCGCTGCTCAAGGGCGTCACCATCGAAACCCTGGCGGCCACCTTCACCAAGGGCGTGAGCCTGCCGGAATACGTGTTTGTGGTGTTCCAGGCGACCTTCGCCGGCATTACCGGCGCGCTGATCGTCGGCGCCTTTGCCGAACGCGCCAAGTTCGGCGCGGTGCTGTTGTTCTCGGCGATCTGGTTCACCTTCGGCTACCTGCCGCTGGCGCACATGGTCTGGGCCACCGGTGGGTATCTGTTCGGGTTGGGCGCGCTGGATTTCGCAGGCGGTACCGTGGTGCATATCAACGCCGGTGTCGCCGGTCTGGTTGGCGCCTACTTCGTCGGCAAGCGTGCCGGGTTGGGACGTGAGGCGATCAAGCCGCACAACGTGACCCTGACCTTCATCGGTGCCTCGCTGCTGTGGGTGGGCTGGTTCGGTTTCAACGCCGGTTCCAATCTGGAAGCCAATGCCGGTGCGGCGCTGGCCTTCCTCAACACCTTGCTGGCGACCGCTGCCGCCATCCTGGGCTGGTCGCTGACCGAGAAGATCATCAAGGGCAAGTCGTCCGCCCTGGGTGTGGCCTCGGGCATGGTGGCCGGCCTGGTCGGCATCACCCCGGCCTGCGGTACGGTGGGCCCGTTCGGCGCGATCGTCATTGGCCTGGCTGCCGGCGTGCTCTGCGTGTGGGGCGTCACCGGTCTGAAGCGCCTGCTCGGTGCCGACGACAGCCTGGACGTGTTCGGCGTGCATGGCCTGGGCGGCATCATCGGCGCGATCCTGACCGGCGTGTTCTCGGCTGCCTCGCTGGGCGGCCAGAAGGGCGGCGATTACGACATCGTTCATCAGGTCGGCATCCAGGCGCTGGGCGTCGGAATCACGGTCGGCTGGATCGGCGTGGTGTCGGTGGTGGGGTTTGTGGTCGCCAAGCTGGTATTCGGCCTGCGCGTGAGCGAAGAAGCCGAGCGCGAGGGCCTGGACATCACCTCGCACGGCGAAGCCGCGTACGAGTCCTGAGCATGCACACCCGCGGCCATGCTGCTGCGCTGCGGGTGGCGCAACGACCCGGCCGGGAATGCCCAGCCGGGTCCGTTTTCCCCCTTGCCCCGTTGGGCGCGGAACAACTGCCGAGGTGGGCTGCATGACCAGCCCTACGCCCGTGACTGCCGGCGCGGATGCTTGCTGGATCGGTGCGACCCGCCGCTGTCCGGCCCCTATGTTGTTTACGGACGCTTCGCTTTGCGCGACATTGATGCACGGCGCTGCCGTTTGCACTAAATTGGTGCAATGTTGACATCCTCCTCCATGCCATCGCTGGACAGTCTGGGCACGCCGGTGGCCTGGGCCGACCGCGAGGGTCGCCTGCTGGGCGTCAACCCGGCGTTCGCGCGCTGGCTCGGGGTCGGTGCCCGGCGGTTGGTCGAACAACCCCTGGCCGCGCTGGAAGTGCAGGGCGATGCGCTTGCACGCTTTCTGCTCAACGACGAGCGTGATGTGTTGCGTCTGCACCGGCTGGCGCTGGGCCTGCCCAACGACGCGCCACGCTTTGCCGAAGGCTGGCTGTCGCGCCTGGACGACGGCGGCTGGTTGCTGGAAACCCACCCGGTCGACGAATTCCCCGCGCTGGATCCCACCCACGCCTTGCCCAATGCCTTGAGCGCCGCGCTCAAGGGGCTGGCGCACGAGTTACGCAACCCATTGGCCGGACTGAAGGGCGCCGCCCAGCTACTCGCACGCCGCTCGGCGGGACGCGACGAAGACGAGCGCGAGCTGCTCGAGCTGATCGGCACCGAAATCGAACGCCTCAACACCTTGCTCGAACGGCTGCTCTCGCCAACCCCGGCGCGGCCGCATGACCGCCTCAACATCCATGTGGTCCTTGAACGTGTGCTGCGCCTGGCCGAAGCCGAGGGCGGCTGGTCGGTGCAGGTGCAGCGCGACTACGACCCCAGCATTCCCGACATTCTGGGCGATGGCGACCGCCTGACCCAGGCGGTGTGGAATCTGGTACGCAACGCCTTCCAGGCTGGCGCCACCCGTGTGACCCTGCGCACCCGCGTCGAACATGGCCAACGCATCCGCGACCGCGTGCACGCGATGTCGCTGCGGCTGGAAATCATCGACGACGGCGGCGGCGTGCCGGAAGAACTGGCCGAGCACCTGTTCCTGCCGCTGGTCAGCGGCCGTGCCGAAGGCAGCGGATTGGGTCTGGCGCTGGCCCAGCAGGTCTCGCGCCAACACCACGGCACGCTGACCTACCGCTCGCGTCCGGGCCATACCGTTTTCACCCTGGTGCTGCCCGAGCTGGCCGGCAATGACGACAAGGAGCATCTGCATGGCTGAGGCCGCCGCCGTATCCCACATCTGGGTGGTCGACGATGACCGGTCGGTCCGTTTCGTGCTGTCCACCGCCTTGCGCGATGCCGGTTACGCGGTGGATGGTTTCGACAGCGCTGCCGCCGCGCTGCAGGCGCTCGCCATGCGGCCCACGCCGGACCTGCTGTTCACCGACGTGCGCATGCCCGGCGAAGACGGCCTGACCCTGCTCGACAAGCTCAAAGCCAAACACCCGCAACTGCCGGTGATCGTGATGTCGGCCTATACCGACGTTGCCAGCACCGCCGGCGCCTTCCGCGGCGGCGCGCATGAGTTCCTGTCCAAGCCCTTCGACCTGGACGATGCGGTGGCGCTGGCCGCACGCGGGCTGCCGGATGCCGATGCGGGTGCCGACGAAATCTTCGCCACCCGGCTGGCCGAAGGCTCGGCCTCGTTGATCGGCGACACGCCCGCTATGCAGGCTTTGTTTCGCGCGATCGGACGTCTGGCGCAGGCGCCGCTGTCGGTCTTGATCAACGGCGAAACCGGCACCGGTAAAGAGCTGGTCGCCCACGCGCTGCACAACGAATCGCCGCGCGCGCGCAAACCCTTCGTCGCGCTCAATACCGCCGCCATTCCGGCCGAATTGCTGGAAAGCGAGTTGTTCGGCCACGAAACCGGCGCCTTTACCGGCGCGACCAAACGGCATATCGGCCGTTTCGAACAAGCCGATGGCGGCACGCTGTTTCTGGACGAAATCGGCGACATGCCGTTGCCGCTGCAGACACGCCTGTTGCGCGTGCTGGCAGAGAACGAATTCTTCCGCGTCGGTGGGCGCGAATTGATCCGCGTCGATGTGCGTGTGATCGCCGCGACCCACCAGGATCTGGAAGCCTTGGTCCAACAAGGCCGCTTCCGCGCCGATTTGCTACATCGCCTGGATGTGGTGCGCCTGCAATTGCCGCCGCTGCGCGAACGCCGTGGCGACATCGCGCAACTGGCCGAGAACTTCCTGACCATGGCCGGGCGCAAGCTCGACATGTTGCCCAAGCGGCTGTCGTCGGCCGCGTTGGAAGACCTGCGTCAATACGACTGGCCCGGCAACGTCCGCGAACTGGAAAACGTGTGCTGGCGTCTGGCCGCGCTGGCCACCGCCGACATCATCGACGTGGTGGATGTGGAAGCCGCACTGGCACGTGGTGGACGTCGTCACCGCAGCGGCCGCAGCGACGGCCAGTGGGACGACATGCTCTCCAGCTGGGCCGCACAACGCCTGAGCGAAGGCGCCCAGGGCCTGCACGCCGAAGCGCGCGAACGCCTGGACAAAACCCTGCTCGAAGCCGCACTGCAACTCACCCAGGGCCGCCGCGCCGAAGCTGCCGCCCGCCTGGGCCTGGGCCGTAACACCGTCACCCGCAAACTCGGTCCGGGGCGCAAACCCCGTTAAGGTTGCCCGAGGCCTCTCCCGTTGGAAGGTCTCGTGCTTGAAAAAGAATCGACGCCTAAGCGATACACGCATATCGCAATCGCGCATCAGACCACGCGCGGCGTTGAGCCCTCTCCCACTGGAGCGACAAGGCACGGCTTGCGCACCGAAGGTGCGCGTGTCGTGGAGCGTCCGCGCCGCGGAGCGGGGGCTGGGGCGAGAGTACGCGGCCCACCTTCGCGCACGCAACCGCCACCGGGCTTCGCCCGGACCCTCATCCGGCGCTGCGCGCCACCTTCTCACCCACGAAGGAGGACGGCGTCCCGGCGAGAGAAGGAAGTAACGGGCGCGATCCAGGCTTTGCACTTCCACATATCAGCTAGCGTGCACGTTAACCAGGCCTCAAACACCCGGCCACCCATTGCAACCTCGTAAACTCCTGAGCCCTCGCTGGGCGTATTTCATGACATGTGAACACGCGCCCGCATAGGTTTTCAGCCTGATCAGGAGAACTGCTTGATGCGTTATCGGTCGCCGACGATCGTTGCCCTCACCGCGCTGGCGCTGGCCGCCTGCAGCAGCACGCCAGCGCCGCCGAAGGCGCCTCCACCGCCGGCCGCACGCGTGGTGCCCTCTCGCCCGGTGCAACAGGCCGAAGCGGTGCTGGCCTCGGCCTCGGGCAGCTTGGTCAGCGGCCGGGTGGTGCTGGTGCCTGCATTGCAGGGCATCCGTCTCACCGGCACCATCGGCGGGCTGCGTCCGGGCGGCGTGTCGGGATTTCATGTGCACGAACGCGGCGATTGCAGCGCGGCCGATGCGAGCAGTGCCGGCGCGCATTTCAATCCGAGCGGTACGCCGCACGGGCGTGCCGGGAGCGGTCCGCACAATCTGGGCGACATGGACAATCTGCGTGCCGACGCCGAAGGGGTAGTGCATCTGGACATGATTCTGTCGGGCATCAGCCTGGGCGACGGCGCGCCGAGCGACGTGGTCGGCAGGTCGCTGATCGTGCATGCCGACGCCGACGACTATCGCAGCCAGCCCAGCGGCAATGCCGGCGTGCGTCTGGCCTGCGGCGTCATTCGTGTCGCCAAACGGGGCACGCCCCCTTCGCAGCCCTGAGTCAGGGCGTCAATGGCTGCAACTGCGGCCCTTCTTCAGGAGTACTCCATCCGAATTCTTCCGCCGCCCCCTGTTTCTGGCCACTGCTCTGGTGCTGACCGCCTGCAAGCGCGACGAGCCGGCACCGGCCGACCCGGCACCCGCCCCGCAGGCCAGCACGCCGGCCGAAGCGGCGCACGGCGGCGAACATGCCGCCTCCATGGTCACCGAAGCGGCGGCCACTACCACCGCAACCGCCGAGCTTAAGCCGACCAAGGGGAATGACGTCAAAGGCACGGTGACCTTCAAAACTGTCGATGGCGCATTGCGTGTCACCGGCCAGCTGAGCGGCCTCAAGCCCAACACCGAGCACGGCTTCCATATTCACGAAAAGGGCGATTGCAGCGCACCGGACGGCAGCAGCGCCGGCGGCCACTTCAACCCGTCCCAGTCCGATCACGGCAACGTCAGCGCCGAACCGCATCACGGCGGCGACATGCTCAACATCAAGTCCGATGCGCAGGGCAACGTCACAATCGACGGCCCGGTGTCCAGCAACGTCAATCTCGCTAAGGCCAACCAGTTCGATATCGCCGGCCACGCGGTGATCGTGCATGCCGATGCGGACGATTACAAAACCCAGCCCACCGGCAACGCTGGCGGCCGTCTGGCCTGTGGCGTGATCACCACCGACAACGCGCAGGCGGCGACACGTTACTCATAAGTCAGAAATATAGGCGACACTTGGATGCCTGAAGAACGAGCGCACCAATTCTGGTCGAGCTGCAATGTCGGACAACTGATCATGCACCCGATCGGCCAGCTTCTCGCCACTGCGCAGCGGGCGCCACGCCACGCCCGTGCGCTTGGTGTAGCTCCACACCAACTCGTCGGGATTCAAGTCCGGTGCGTCACCCGGCAGGAAATGCAGCGTCAGCCTGCCCTTCAGGCTGTCCACGTCATCGCGCACGCCACGGGTCTTGTGAGC
>NZ_JBBYGR010000029.1:0-41347 GCF_038405005.1 Xanthomonas sp. JL1
TTCTCGGCCTCCAGGTCCTTGAGCCGCTTGGCATCGGGCACGCTCATGCCGCCGAACTTGCTGCGCCACAGGTAGTAGGACGCCTCACTGAAGCCATGCCGTCGGCACAGGTCCTTGATCGGCATGCCGGCCTCGGCTTCGCGCAGGAAGCCGATGATCTGCTCTTCGGAAAAGCGCTTCTTCACGTCCCATCTCCTCGGGGTAGGGAATTGGACTCCAAGCTGAGGTGCTACTCAAAATCGGGGGGACGTCGCTCACGCCAACCCCTCTCTCGCAGGAGAGGGGCTCTTGTGTTCTCCCGGGACACGAGAGGCTTGCGTGTCCTTCCGCGTGAAAGGGCATTGCGCATCAGAGAGATTTGAGCATTGCGTTGACGATTCGCAGATGCTCGGTAGATCGCTGTCAGCGCCTGCCTGATGATGCTTGCTCGAGACACTCCAGGCATGTCGGTGGCAACCTGCACGCGCGCCACCTGGCCTGGCAGGGCGACGACTTGCGCCGGATGCGGGGGCCATCCTGGGCGCGCTCACCAAGCTGTCAGGGCAACTACGACCGAGTAGCGTTCGTGGCCAGAGCCGCTCTGCCCGAGAGCGTTCGCGGTCGGGATGGCCATCCCATGGCAGTTCGGTGCCGGTGATGGCCCCAGACTTGTACCGCTGCTTCGAAAGCGCTTATTCGATTACGGGTTTGGCGTACTGGCAGCGGCTTGCAGGCGGGCGACCTGGCCTAGCAGGGCGAGGCGCGCGCGCGCGTATTCGGCGATCACCAGGGCGACCATGGCCGAGGGGCGTTCGATGGTGCCGGTGCGGGCGGCTAGTTCGATGCGCCGTGCCGCGTTGGACACGGCCTGGGCGCCGACGTTGGCGCTGGAGGATTTGAGAGTATGTGCGAGGTCGCGCAGTTGCATGCTGTCGCGATTGGCTGCGGCCGCTTCCAATTGTTCGATGATGGGCGGGGCGTCTTCCAGGAACAGCTGCAGGATGGTGATGGTGTCCGCGCCGGCTACTTCGTACAGCTCGTCGATGACGCTGTTGTCCAGGATCGGCAATGCGCATGCCTGCGCCCCGGCGCTGGCGCTTTCGGGATCGTGTGTGAACTGGCCGGCAGTGCTTGGGCCGGGCAGCAGCGCCTGACGCGGCAGCCAGCGCTGCAGGCAGGCGTCGAGCTGTTCACGTGCGACCGGCTTGGAAAGATAGTCGTCCATGCCGGCGGCCAGGCAGCGTTCGTGGTCGCAGGCCATCGCGTTGGCGGTCATCGCCACGATCGGGAGCGGGCGGCTTCCGCTTTCGGTTTCCATGGCGCGCCAGCGGCGGGTGGCGGCATAGCCGTCCAGCACCGGCATCTGGCAATCCATGAACACCATGTCGTAGCGGATGGATTCCATTCTGGTCAGCGCGGTTTCGCCATCGGTGGCGGTGTCGGCCTCGAAGCCGAGCACGGCCAGCAGCTTCTGCGCGACCAGCAGGTTCACCGGGTTGTCTTCGACCAGCAGGATGCGCACTTCGCGCGCGTTGGCCATTGGTGGCGGCAACGGCTCGGGGATCATCGCCGAGGCCAGCGTGGCGGTGGGGACGGGCTTGGGATCGGGCGGCAACACCAGGGGGCGCAGGGTTTCGTCCGGGCTCTGGCGCGGCACCAGGGTGGCGTGATCCCGCAGTTCGGCCGGCACCGGCTCTTCGCCGTACAGCCAGATCAGCCGCGCGCTATTGGCATTTTCCGGGCGCGCGAGCGCGCGGTGCACGGCGCGCGCGCTATAACGCAAGGTGTCGTGGTCGGCGATGACGCAGCGGAAGCCTTCGGTGTCGCTGTGGCGGCGCACGCGTTCGAGCGCTTCCTGGGTGGTTTCCATCAGCACATGCGACACGCCCCAGCTGTCGAGCAGACGCTTGAGGCGTTGCGACAGGCGTGCATCGGAGCTGATCACCATTACGCGCACAGCGTCGGCGCGGGTGGCCTGCTGCAGGTCGCCGATGACCTTGAGCAGCGGAATTTCGAACCAGAAGGTTGAGCCGCGTCCGGGTTCGGATTCCACGCCGATGCGGCCGCCCATCAGATCGATGATGCGTTTGCAGATCGCCAGGCCCAACCCGGTGCCGCCATACAGCCGCGTGGTGGAGGCGTCGGCTTGTGCGAAGGAGCGAAACAGGCGCGTCTGCTGGTCCGGGGCGATGCCGATCCCGGTGTCGCGCACCTGGAAACGCAGCAGATGTTGGGCGCGCGTTTCGCCCAGGCGACGCAGCTGGATGTCGACGCTGCCGCGTTCGGTGAACTTGATGGCGTTGCCGATCAGATTGCCCAGCACCTGGCGCAGGCGGATCGGGTCGCCGCGCACCAGCAGGCGCACCGACGGTTCGATATCCAGGCTCAGGCGCAGCTGGCGACCTTCGGCGGTGCGCTGTAGCAGTTGCACGACGCCGTCGAGCAGTTCGCGCAGGTTGAAGGTGGTGATTTCCAGTTCGAGCTTGTTGGCCTCGAGCTTGGAGTAATCGAGGATGTCGTCGACGATGCGCAGCAGCTGCAGCGAACTACTGGTGGCGGTCTGCAGCATGTCGCGCTGGTCCAGGCTGAGCTGGCCGCTGGAGATCAGCTCCAGCATCGGAATGATGCCGTTAAGCGGGGTGCGGATCTCGTGGCTCATGGTGGCCAGGAATTCGCCCTTGGCCAGCATGGCGGCTTCGGCAGCCTGTTTGGCGCGCAATAGTTCCTGTTCGAGTTCGCCGTGGCGCTGCAGTTCCTGCTGCAAGCGTTCGCGGGCCCGCTCAGCCTCTTCCAGGCGCTGCGCCAAGGCGTGCTGCGCAGGTGCGGCACGGTAGGCGGCAGCCGCGGCGCAAATGCCGCACACCACTGCCAGGACTGCCGCCACCGCGGTGATCGCGCGCCAGGGGCCTTGCAGCGAAGACCACTGCAGACATGCCGCTAACGCTGCCGTGAGCGCCGCCAGCGTTGCCGCGATACACCAGGCGCGGAGGCCTCCTGTCTGCGCTGTCACTCAGAGCACCGCGCTCGTGAAATCGAAGTCCAGTTCCTTGCCGACCGTCTGCACCAGGTTGCCCTGGATGAAATCCACGCCGCTCATCCACATCGCAGCCGCTGCCTGAGGATCTTCGATGCGTTGGCCGATGATCAAAAGGCCGCGCTGATGGGCGATGTCGACCACGTCGCGCAATTCGTCGCGCACCGCGGCGTTTCCGTGGGCATCGGCGAAGCGGTTGGCCATGCGCACGAAGCTCAGCGGCAACTGGGCCAGCAGCGCGTTGGCTTCGTCGCCGGGTTCGAATTGGCTGAGGCAGAACTGCACGCCGGCCGGCATCAACTTGGCGCAGAACTGCTGCACGGTGACGGCATGGATCAGCGCATCGTCCAGGCGTAGATCCACGATCAACGATTGCCCGGCCACGCCGCGTTCGGGCAGTGCCTTGAGCAGCCAATCAGCGAAGGCGTCGCGGGCCAGCGTGCGCGGTGATTGCGACACGAACAGACGCAGCGGCGGGCTGGCGTGCTGGTACAAGTGCAGCAAGCCCAATGCGTGGTCCATGACCTGCTGGTCCAGATCGGCGATGCGCCCGGCCGCTTCGGTGGCAGGAATGACCTGGCCCGCCGACAGCAGGGTACCGTCGGCCTGGGGCAGCCGCAGCAGCACCTGGTACTGCGCGGTGTCGCCGCCGGCCACGGCCACGATCGGTTGATACGCCAGTTCGAGTTGGCCTTCGACCAGCCGCAGTTGTTCCTGCTGTTCTGCCTGGCTGGGTGCCAGATAGGTCTGCACGCCGTCGCTGCGCAGGCGTGCCTGCAGCGCAGTGCGTTCGACCGCTTCCAGCGCGCTGCCGGTGTCGTCGAAGCCCAGGCCCAGCGGTGCCACGCCGACGGCGCAGCGCACGTGCACGGACTCTTCTTCGCGCACCTGGAAGGCGTTGGCGGACAAGCGTTGACGGATTTCTAGCGCCTGCTGTTCCAGGCTGGCTTCGGGCATGCCCACGGCCAGCAGCAGGAAGCTGTTGTCGTTCAAACGCGCCAGCGGGTAGGGCTGGGCGGCGCTGGCCAGGCGGTGCCCGGCCTGGGTCATCAACCGCTCGTAGGCGGCGTAGCCGTAGCGTTCGCGCAGGTCGAGCGCGCTGGCGATCTCGATGAAGAACAGGCCGCCGGACTGCTTGCGCTCCAGCGCATCGGCCAGCAGGTTCATCACATGGCCGTGCGTGGGCAGGCCGGTTTCCGGGTTGCTACGCACGCTGATCTGTTCGCCGACCTGCTGCAGTGCCTGCTGGCGTGCGCGACGGATGCGGTTGGACACCGCGGCGATCAGATGGCGCGGGCGGATCGGCTTGGTGAGGAAGTCGTCGGCGCCGCTGTCGAGCACTTCGAACTGCCGCTCCGGGTCCGGGTCGCCGGTCAGGAACACGATCGGCAGTAGCTGCTGACCGGGCTGCTGACGGATCAGCGTGGTCAGGCGGATGCCGTCCAGCTCGGGCATGTGCAGGTCCATCAGGATCAGATCCGGGTGATAGTCCTGGATCGCCTGCGGCACGCTGGCGGGGGTCATTTCGACCTGCGCATGCATGCCAGCGCCGTGCAGCACACTTTGCGCGAACAAGGCCTGCGAGCGATCGTCTTCGACGATGAGCACGCGATACGGCGCATCGGCCGCGACGTTGTCGTCGCCGTCGCGTGGCGCAGCGGTGGAGGTTGGCGGCGCGGTGGGCGCCGATGCCGATGCGGCACGCGCCCTGCCGACCGCGGCTGCCGCGCGCGGCGCGGCCACGGGGGCAGCCGACCGTAGCGCAGCTGCAACGGCAGGCGCAGGAATGATGGTCGCGCTCACCGGCGCGACATCGTCAGAGGTCGCGGCAGCCTCGTCGGCCCAGCGACGCCAGTGATCGGCCGGCGGGGTCTCGGCGCGCAGTGGACGATTACGCGTGGCGGTGTCGTCAAGTGTGGTGGAAACAACCGGATCTCGAGCGGCCATCGATACTCCCTGCAGTCGCTGTGATTATGCGATGAACTTCACGATAGCGGGGAGTTGCGTGCAGCCGGCGTGGCACTAGAGTGCATCGGCGCGACCAGCCGACGCATGCCCCGCCACAGCAAGCGCCAGACCCACCACACCACCAGCGCAGCCAGCAGGCTGGAGCCCACTGCAACACTCAATGCCAGCCATGGCTGCGCCAGCGCCAGTGCCAACGCCGTGGTGACGACGGTGTCCTCGGCCAGCGAGGCGACCCAGTTGCTCGCTGGTTCGGGTGAGGTGTTGAGCAATGCGCGGGTTCCAGCCTTGAGCGTGTGGCTGGTGAGCGCAACGCCAGCGCCGGCCGCCAGGGCGCCGGCGCCCAGATCGCCGTCCGGTGAGAGCGTGGCTGCGGCCAGGAAGGCGCCTGCCGGCACGCGTGCCAGGGTCTGCAGCAGGTCCCAGCCCGAATCCACGCCCGGAATCTTGTCGGCGAAGAATTCGGCCACTGCCAGCGCGCCGGACGTGTCCAGGACCCACCACGACTGCGCCGGATGCAGCGCCGGCGGCAGGTCGATCCAGCCCAGCAGGCCGGCCAGGCCGACGCCGAACACGGTGAGATAGACCCGGATGCCAGCCAGCCAGGCCAGCAGAATGCCGATCACGAACAGATGCGCGTCGCTCATGGCGTGGTTCCTCGCAAACAATTGCACAACTATGGCAGAACTTTGGGATAACCGCCGGTCCAGCGCCAGCGCGACGATTGTCGGGGCTCTGGCACACTACCCCGCCCATGATTGCGCCGGCGCGTCCGGATCCGATGCCCATGAGACCAGCCGCACGCGTGCAGATCGTCCAACGTGATTCCGGCGGTGGCCGTTCCAGTGGCCGCTGGCTGTGCTTGGTGGTCGCCGTCGTATGGTTGGCCTCGCTGGGCGGGGTGTGGTGGATGGCCACGCGCACCGCCGCCCCCCGCCTGGTGGAAGCCGAGGCAGCGCTGCAGCAGGCGCAACGCAGCCAAGCCCAGCAGCGGCGGCAGATCGAGCAGTTGCAGCAGCGCCAGGTCAACCTGGCGATGTCGGACAAGATCAGCCGCGCGGCCAATATCGAAGTGCAGGCTTCGCTGGCCGAGCGCGATGAGCAGATCGCCGCACTGCGTGCCGACGTGGCTTTCTATGAGCGCCTGGTGGGCTCCACCGCGCAGCGCAAGGGGCTCAATGCGCACTCGGTGCAGTTCACTGCCGAGGCCGGCGGTACCTGGAATTACAGCGTGGTGCTCACCCAGAACCTCAACCGTGGCGCGATCAGCCAGGGCCAGCTGCGTTTTGTAGTGGAAGGCGTGCGCGCCGGCAAGTTGGTGACGGTGAGCTGGAACGAGCTGCACCAAAAGCCCAATGCTGCCGGGCAACCGTACTCGTTCCGCTATTTCCAGCAGCTGGACGGCAGCGTGATCCTGCCGAAGGATTTCACCCCGCAACGTGTCAACATCGCTCTGAGCGGCGATGGGGCGCCGGTCAATCAGACATTCGATTGGAAAGTCGCCGGCAATGGCGCGGGGGAGTAGCTCATGTTCGGGAATAAGTCCAACCGTGGTGCGCAGACCGTTGTCGATACCTTGATCGGGCCGCAGGTGGTCATCCGCGGCGACCTGCTGTTCAGCGGAGGCCTGTATGTGGAAGGTCGCATCCTGGGCAAGGTGATTGCCGAAGAAGGCACCAGCGCCACCTTGACGGTGGCCGAGCAGGGCAGCATCGAAGGCGAAGTGCGCGCCCCGGTTGTGATCATCAACGGCATGGATCCCATTCGTTCGCGCACGCCAAGTCCTGCCCGCGAGCTTCTGCCCGGACCCCAACCGGATAGGGTTCAGCCGACTGCAGATCGGGGGGGGGGGGCTCCGCCTGCTGGCGGCCCCCTGGATGGCTTGCCCGCTCGGCGGACGATGTCCCGGACCCGGCTGCCATCTCCCCCTGCGCCCTCGCCTGCGTTCTCGGCGGGCAGCTTCAGCGATCTGCTCCGTCAGTTCGATCCGTCGCTTCTTGATACATCGCTTCTTGATTCGATGCCTGCCGTCGGCACGCCGCATACAGCGGCTGCCCCAGCAGAGTGCGATGAGGTGCAATCGGGTCTGCGTGCAGCCGATGACCCGCCACCCACCGTGCGTGTCGCTGTCACTGCCGCGCGGCCGCCGCGCGCCAAGCCGGCCCCGCGGCGGCGTGCGGCGCAACCCTCCGACGCTTCGCCGGCCGCGCAGGTGGATCTACGCACGCTCGGCTACAGTCAGCAGCAGCAAGAGAAGATCAAACCGAAGGTGCGTTCGACAGTGGCGCAGCACCACGAGGCACTGGTGGGCCATGGGTTTACACACGCGCACATCGTTGCGCTCAGCCAACACCCGGCAGCGTTAGGGACCGTTGCTGTCACGTATCAGGACATAATCAGGGCGTTGCCAGAGGCGACACACGAAGACATCGTTGGCGTCGGCAAACAGTGGTCCGGCGCACGCGCCCTGGAGGCCTTGCTCACGAAGGCGGGGGAGTTGAGAGGTCCGCCGTTACAGTTGGACACAGGCCAACTTCTCAAGATTGCAAAACGTGGCGGCGTGACCGCAGTGGAGGCAGTGCATGCATGGCGCAATGCACTGACGGGTGCCCCCCTGAACCTGACCCCGGACCAAGTGGTGGCCATCGCCAGCAATATTGGCGGCAAGCAGGCGCTGGAGACGGTGCAGCGGCTGTTACCGGTGCTGTGCCAGGCCCATGGCCTGACCCCGGACCAGGTCGTGGCCATCGCCAGCCATGGCGGCGGCAAGCAGGCGCTGGAGACGGTGCAACGGCTGTTGCCGGTGCTGTGCCAGGACCATGGCCTGACCCCGGCCCAGGTCGTGGCCATCGCCAGCAATATTGGCGGCAAGCAGGCGCTGGAGACGGTGCAGCGGCTGTTGCCGGTGCTGTGCCAGGACCATGGCCTGACCCCGGACCAGGTGATGGCCATCGCCAACAATAACGGCGGCAAGCAGGCGCTGGAGACGGTGCAGCGGCTGTTGCCGGTGCTGTGCCAGGACCATGGCCTGACCCCGGACCAGGTGATGGCCATCGCCAACAATAACGGCGGCAAGCAGGCGCTGGAGACGGTGCAGCGGCTGTTGCCGGTGCTGTGCCAGGACCATGGCCTGACCCCGGACCAGGTCGTGGCCATCGCCAGCAATATTGGCGGCAAGCAGGCGCTGGAGACGGTGCAGCGGCTGTTGCCGGTGCTGTGCCAGGACCATGGCCTGACCCCGACCCAAGTGATGGCCATCGCCAACAATAACGGCGGCAAGCAGGCACTGGAGACGGTGCAGCGGCTGTTGCCGGTGCTGTGCCAGGACCATGGCCTGACCCCGGACCAGGTCGTGGCCATCGCCAGCCACGATGGCGGCAAGCAGGCGCTGGAGACGGTGCAGCGGCTGTTGCCGGTGCTGTGCCAGGACCATGGCCTGACCCCGGCCCAGGTCGTGGCCATCGCCAGCAATATTGGCGGCAAGCAGGCGCTGGAGACGGTGCAGCGGCTGTTGCCGGTGCTGTGCCAGGACCATGGCCTGACCCCGGACCAGGTCGTGGCCATCGCCAGCCACGATGGCGGCAAGCAGGCGCTGGAGACGGTGCAGCGGCTGTTGCCGGTGCTGTGCCAGGACCATGGCCTGACCCCGGACCAGGTGGTGGCCATCGCCAGCAATAGTGGCGGCAAGCAGGCGCTGGAGACGGTGCAGCGGCTGTTGCCGGTGCTGTGCCAGGACCATGGCCTGACCCCGGACCAGGTGGTGGCCATCGCCAGCAATAGTGGCGGCAAGCAGGCGCTGGAGACGGTGCAGCGGCTGTTGCCGGTGCTGTGCCAGGACCATGGCCTGACCCCGGCCCAGGTGGTGGCCATCGCCAGCAATAGTGGCGGCAAGCAGGCGCTGGAGACGGTGCAGCGGCTGTTGCCGGTGCTGTGCCAGGACCATGGCCTGACCCCGGACCAAGTCGTGGCCATCGCCAGCCACGATGGCGGCAAGCAGGCGCTGGAGACGGTGCAGCGGCTGTTGCCGGTGCTGTGCCAGGACCATGGCCTGACCCCGGACCAGGTCGTGGCCATCGCCAACAATAACGGCGGCAAGCAGGCGCTGGAGACGCTGCAGCGGCTGTTGCCGGTGCTGTGCCAGGACCATGGCCTGACCCCGGACCAAGTGGTGGCCATCGCCAGCCACGATGGCGGCAAGCAGGCGCTGGAGACGGTGCAGCGGCTGTTGCCGGTGCTGTGCCAGGACCATGGCCTGACCCCGGACCAGGTCGTGGCCATCGCCAGCAATGGCGGCGGCAAGCAGGCGCTGGAGACGGTGCAACGGCTGTTGCCGGTGCTGTGCCAGGACCATGGCCTGACCCCGGACCAGGTCGTGGCCATCGCCAGCCACGATGGCGGCAAGCAGGCGCTGGAGACGGTGCAGCGGCTGTTGCCGGTGCTGTGCCAGGACCATGGCCTGACCCCGGCCCAAGTGGTGGCCATCGCCAGCCACGATGGCGGCAAGCAGGCGCTGGAGACGGTGCAGCGGCTGTTGCCGGTGTTGTGCCAGGACCATGGCCTGACCCCGGACCAGGTGGTGGCCATCGCCAGCCACGATGGCGGCAAGCAGGCGCTGGAGACGGTGCAGCGGCTGTTGCCGGTGCTGTGCCAGGACCATGGCCTGACCCCGGACCAGGTGGTGGCCATCGCCAGCAATGGCGGCGGCAAGCAGGCGCTGAAGACGGTGCAGCGGCTGTTGCCGGTGCTGTGCCAGGACCATGGCCTGACCCCGGACCAAGTGGTGGCCATCGCCAGCAATGGCGGCGGCAAGCAGGCGCTGGAGAGCATTGTTGCCCAGTTATCTTGCCCTGATCCGGCGTTGGCCGCGTTGACCAACGACCACCTCGTCGCCTTGGCCTGCCTCGGCGGGCGTCCTGCCCTGGATGCAGTGAAAAAGGGATTGCCGCACGCGCCAGAATTGATCAGAAGAATCAATCGCCGCATTCCCGAACGCACGTCCCATCGCGTTGCCGACCTCGCGCACGTGGTTCGCGTGCTTGGTTTTTTCCAGAGCCACTCCCACCCAGCGCAAGCATTCGATGACGCCATGACGCAGTTCGGGATGAGCAGGCACGGGTTGGTACAGCTCTTTCGCAGAGTGGGCGTCACCGAATTCGAAGCCCGCTACGGAACGCTCCCCCCAGCCTCGCAGCGTTGGGACCGTATCCTCCAGGCATCAGGGATGAAAAGGGCCAAACCGTCCCCTACTTCAGCTCAAACGCCGGATCAGGCGTCTTTGCATGCATTCGCCGATTCGCTGGAGCGTGACCTTGATGCGCCCAGCCCAATGCACGAGGGAGATCAGACGCGGGCAAGCAGCCGTAAACGGTCCCGATCGGATCGTGCTGTCACCGACCCCTCCGCACAGCAATCTTTCGAGGTGCGCGTTCCCGAACAGCACGATACGCTGCATTTGCCCCTCAGCTGGAGGGTAAAACGCCCGCGTACCAGGATCGGGGGCGGCCTCCCGGATCCTGGTACGCCCATCGCTGCCGACCTGGCAGCGTCCAGCACCGTGATGTGGGAACAAGATGCGGCCCCCTTCGCAGGGGCAGCGGATGATTTCCCGGCATTCAACGAAGAGGAGCTCGCATGGTTGATGGAGCTATTGCCTCAATCAGGCTCAGTCGGAGGGACGATCTGATAGCTGACCGGCGATGTGCATGCGGCCCAGCGGGTCGAACTGGCCGCCAATGCGCGCGTGCAGGGCAATGTGCATTACCAGGTAGTGGAAATGAGTGTCGGTGCGCAACTCACCGGGCGGCTGATTCACGCTGCCACTGCAGCGGCAACCGCGGCGTCACCGGCGCCGGAAACCAGCCGTGCCGAGCCGTTCACTGCGCTACAGGCTGAAATCGCCGACGTCTGACTAGAGCGTGCGCGGTGAACGCCCCCGCAGCCATGGCTTGAAGTGGGAACGTCTGGCCCCCATGCTGACGGCATGAGTACGCTCGTTTCCCTTCCCACCGCCGCCCCGGCACCGGACTACCAGTCCATCGACCGGCCACTGCACTTTTCCGTGGCCGCCGCTGCCAAGGTGCGCGAGCTGATCCAGGAAGAAGGCAATGCCGACCTGGCATTGCGTGTGTATATCCAGGGCGGCGGGTGTTCCGGCTTCCAGTACGGTTTCGAGTTCGACGAGAACCGTGCCGAGGACGACCTTGCCGTGGTTACCGATGGCGTGACGCTGCTGGTGGATCCGCTGAGCCTGCAATACCTGATGGGCGCCGAGGTGGATTACACCGAAAGCCTGACCGGCGCGCAGTTCGTGATCCGCAATCCCAATGCGAAAACCACGTGTGGGTGCGGGAGCAGCTTCAGCGTTTAACCGCCTGTGTGGATGCGTGCCGATCGCTGGCGAATCACCCGTGTTCCGGCATGGCCGCTGTTGCGATGAAAGCTCGATTCTTGCGCGTGAGATCGAGCGCGGTAGAGGTCCGCGCGCTGCGCCCTGGTAAGTGTTGAAGGCGTGCCGATGAGGCTGGGCGGCGAGCAGGGGGAGGTGTTTGCATTAGGGCACTCGCTGCGCCGTGCTTGCTGCGTGTGCTGCTGGTGATGTATCGCTCGTTTGGTCGCTGCAGCTAGGCGGACGACCCTCGCGATGACGCTGCCGACGCGGCCTGCGCGTTACGCCAATGACCACCACTGCTCAGACATGCGTTTGAGCACTTCAACTGTCGATCATTACCGCGGCAATCCTTCATTGCGATGACAGCGTGCGATATGCAAGAGTCGTGCAGGCAGCGGTCCATGCGCACAGTTGAGGAAGATGGCCTGCGCCACGCGCAGCGCCGTAGTCATGTTCTACATGATGGAAGGAATGCAGCGCGTCGCTGCCTATCGAGCGCCTGATACGCCTCTGATTGCTTGAGTTGTGCGCGCAACGCGCGCCACCGCTGCGTGCGTTTAACGCGCCACTAATGTCTGTGCGTTGCAGCGTTCGCGGCGCGCGCGCCGGCTTCGTGAATGGGCGGTGGTGCGTAGGTCGATATGACGCATACTACATGCGTGCTCACCGCTGGCGTCACGAGATGCGCGTTTTGTCCAGGCCTTGCCGCTCGTCCATGCTGATGCACCTCGGCCGGGCGCGATGCTGTGCCGACCGCGCATGCCATGTCTTGCGTCGATTTCAAACGGTGGTGCCGTGACTACTCCTAAGTTCTCCCGCACGTTCGATCGGGCAGCCGATGCCGATCTTGCGTCGCGTGAGTGTCTCCTGCCCGTTCCGTCCTTCCACAAGAGAGCATCACCTCAATGTTGCACATCAACTCCCGATCAGCGTTTGGCCTGGCGGCCATGTTGGGTATCGCCAGCGCAGTGCTCGCACCCAGCGCGCAGGCAGCACCCGCGCGCGGCACCTTGCTCACCAGCAATTTCCTGACCAGCTATACCCGCGATGCGATCAGCGCAATGCTTGCCTCTGGCTCGCAGCCTGCCTCTGGCTCGCAGCCTGAGCAGGCCAAATGTAATGTCAGGGTTGCCGAATTCACCTATGCAACCATCGGTGTCGAGGGCGAACCGGCCACCGCATCTGGCGTGCTGCTGATTCCGGGTGGCGAGCGGTGTAGCGGGCCGTATCCGTTATTGGGCTGGGGGCATCCGACCGAAGCGTTGCGCGCTCAGGAGCAGGCCAAGGAGATCCGCGATGCGAAGGGCGACGACCCGTTGGTTACGCGGCTCGCCAGCCAGGGGTATGTCGTCGTCGGCAGCGATTATCTGGGGCTTGGTAAATCCAATTATGCGTATCATCCGTACTTGCACAGCGCGAGCGAGGCGAGTGCGACCATCGATGCGATGCGCGCGGCGCGCAGCGTTTTGCAGCATTTGAAGACGCCGCTTTCGGGCAAGGTCATGCTGTCGGGTTATTCGCAGGGCGGCCACACTGCAATGGCCACCCAGCGCGAGATAGAAGCGCATCTGTCCAAGGAATTCCATCTGGTGGCCAGCGCTCCGATCTCCGGGCCGTATGCGCTAGAGCAAACATTCCTGGATAGCTGGAGCGGCAGCAATGCGGTCGGCGAAAACACGTTCGGTATCCTTCTGGGAAGCTATGCCATCGTCGCGATGCAGCACACCTACAAGAACATCTATCTGGAGCCCGGACAGGTGTTTCAGGATCCGTGGGCTGCCAAAGTGGAGCCCTTGTTCCCGGGCAAGCAAAGCCTGACCGATATGTTTCTTAACGACACCTTGCCAAGCATCGATAAAGTCAAGTCGTATTTCCAGCCTGGCTTCTACAGCGACTTCCCCAGCAACCCGGCCAACCCGTTCCGCCAGGATCTGGCGCGCAACAATCTGCTGGAGTGGGCGCCGCAAACCCCGACCTTGCTGTGCGGTTCGTCCAACGATGCCACTGTCCCGCTCAAGAATGCGCAGACCGCGATCGCCAGCTTCCAGCAGCGCGGCAGCAACCAGGTGGCGTTGGTGGATACCGGCACCGGCAACGCCAGCGACAACTCGGCCTTCGCCCATATGTTGACGAAAGAATCGTGCATCGTGGTGGTGCGGGATCAGCTGTTGGACAAGCAGCGCTGATACAGCGGTCGTTGCTTGACCCCGCCGAAGGGTTTGCAGGTGTGGGCGTATCCCAAGCCCGCACCTGCATGGTTCTTCACTGCAACCGGTGCAGTGCACTGCCATGACCATTGGCTAACGTGCGTTTGCCGACATGGCCGCACCTGCGCGCGGTCCCGTGATGGGGCCGCGCGACCTTGCGTGAACCACGTTCCAAGCCGGTGGCCAGCGCGGGCGGCGCCCGCGTCTGAATACGCAACGCAAGCACGCTCGGTAGAGTGCGTACGATGGTTGCAGGCGCTGCCGATTATCGGCAGGCTTGCGCCGATGTCAGGGTCTCTTTTTTCACCGTCCGATGTTGCCTTCACCCACGCGCCGCTTGATCGCGGCGATGTGTTGCGTGACGATCCCGACGCCCTGGCGCGTCTGTGGCCACACGGCCGTGTGCTGTTGATCGACGCCAAGGGCGCGGCGCTGGCCGATGCCAATGGCCAGCCGTTGTTGCTGGATGGCGCCAAACTGGGAGACGGGCTGGAGGTTGCGATCTTCCTGGGTCTGCGCGATGCAGTGGGCTGGTTTTGTCTGCCGGCCGACATTGTCCCGGTGCAGGCGCCGCAGCGGATCGATCTGCGCCAGGCCGCTGCCGACTGGCCAGCCGAGATCGCTACCGCCTTCGCCTATGCACGCGCCATGTTGCACTGGCAATCGCGCACGCGCTTTTGCGGCGTCTGTGGCGGTGCGATCGCGTTCCGGCGCGCTGGCTTCATCGCGCACTGCACGCACTGCCAGACCGAGCATTACCCGCGCGTGGATCCGGCCATTATCGTGGCGGTGAGCGATGGCGCGCGCTTGCTGCTCGGCCGTCAGGCCAGTTGGGCGCCGGGCCGTTATTCGGTGATTGCCGGGTTTGTTGAACCGGGTGAGTCGCTGGAGCAGACCGTAGCGCGGGAGGTGTTCGAAGAAACCCGCGTGCATGTGCAGGACTGCCGCTATCTGGGCGCGCAGCCGTGGCCCTTCCCGGGCGCGCTGATGCTGGGCTTCACCGCACGTGCCCCAGCGACCGAGGTGCCGCAGGTCACCAGTGAGCTGGAGGACGCGCGTTGGGTCAGCCATGCCGAAGTCAGCGCTGCGCTGGCCGGCGAGGCCGACATCGGGTTGCCGCCGCGCATCTCCATTGCACGTGCGTTGATTGAGCACTGGCATCGCACGCATGGCTGAGCCTGGGAGGTTGTTGCAGCGTTGCAGCGGTGCTTGCGTCCCCTCGGCTAGACTCGGCTGAGGAGGCCCACCCATGTTCACCACCCTGGTAGCCGTCGTCGTCGCACTCACGCTGGGCCATCTGGTGCCGACGCAGGTGGCCAGGCTCCGCACTTTCGCCTGGTTCGGACAATGGTTGCGTCGGCTGGACAGTTACGCGGCCGGGCGCGGTGCGTGGCAAGGCCGCTGTGGCGTGCTGCTGGCTGTGCTGCCGGCGTTGCTGGTATTGCTGGTGCAGTGGCTGCTGGACGATGTCTGGCACGGCTTTCTGGACTTGCTGTTCGGCGTGGCGGTGCTGGCCTGGACCTGGGGCCCGCGCGATCTGGATCGCGATGTGGAAGCGGTGATCGATGCCGACGAGCCGCACGCGCGGCGCGAGGCGATTTCACACCTGCAGGCCGCCGGCGGCAGCATGCATGAAGACGCGCCGTCGCTGGTGGAAGCGGTGGTGGTCAATGGCCTGCGGCGCTGGTTTGCGGTGCTGTGGTGGTTTCTGCTGCTGGGGCCGTTCGGCGCGGTGTTGTACCGGCTGACTGCATTAGCGGTAGAGAGCCCGCTGGCGGTCTTGCTGCCGCCCCGCAATCTGGCCGGCGCACGTTGGCTGCTGGCGGTGCTGGAATGGCCGGTGGCGCAGCTGATGACGATGTCGATGGCGCTGGTGGGCAATTTCGACACCGTGTTCCGCGCCTGGCGCGAAGCGCATGGCAACCGCTGGTTGCTGGAACCGCATTTTCTCGGTGCTGTGGCGCGTGCCAGCGTCAGCGCAGAGCTGCGCGAAGAAGCGCACGACTACACCGATTCGGGGCTGGTACCCGTCTGGCGCCGCCTGCCGGAAGTGCGCGACGCAATGAGCCTGATCTGGCGCGTGCTGCTGCTGTGGTTGGTGGTGCTGGCGTTGCTGGTGATTGCTGGGTGGGTGCGTTAGTGCCTGTTCGGTCTGTGCCGGAACGTTGAAGCAGCACCGATCAGATGTCAGGCGTGATGGTGTTGCATGCAACCTATGCCAATCGCTGTAATGCGATTTGGCAGCTCGATTGCCTGCCAAGACTTCAGTAGCGCCAGACGCTTTTTCAGAGAGCCACTTTTCTCCACTGCAGACCCGCGTTTTCTCTCAAAACACTGGCTCACGTAACTTTTGCACAATCAATGGCCTGCTGGGCTGTCCGTCCATCAGTTGCGCTAACAGCAGGTCTCTCGAGGTGTTGCACTTGACTCTTGAGACCGCCCTGTTTCAGCGGAAGTAGCCTCAACCCGGAGCAAGCCAGGTAAATGGAAACCAAGGCAAATTTCGCGCTATCCAAAAGCCTGGCAATAAAGTTCCCCAGAGCCAGGGAGAACCAAAGAGTCTGGCCAATGGCATTAAACGCCTGGGCTGCCATCCGAGATGCCACAGCACCGCCCATGGGAGAAGCAACAAGAGCCCGACTGCAAACGCGTTCATTCTGGTGGCTGTGACTAAGTCGCCGTGTGCCAGCGCATGCAGGGCACGAGTCATGCCGCACCCAGCGCAGTAGAAGCCCGTCAACGCGTGAAAGATGCACGGTGGGAATGGGTTTCCCGGAAGGTTTGGATCAAACTTCCAAAAAATCCACACGCCCGCACCAGCTGCCAAGGCAGCCGGTGCGAGCGAAAGCTGTAGCAGGCGTTTGGACACGCTTATCTCGAATGCTCAATCTGCTGCTGCATCTTGATAATGCGTACCTTGTAACCACCGACGCCAACGCTGGCGATCGAGACAATCCAAAGGAGCAGTCCGAGCACGAAGATGCAAGTGGTCACCCATGCCAGTATCTTTGCAGTGCTCGACGCCTTGATCGCTGCAGGAATATCTCCTGCGTTGAGCAAAGGATTCACCTTCGCAGCGAAGATGATTGCGACGATGCCCGTGATGATGCCTGGAATGGTCCAGCATGAGCAGCAAATCACAAGGCAAAGAACCGTCATCGTGATGGACCAGGCCAGATGATTCCGGATTGGCTGGACAGGCGGCGGACCGACGGAAGGCTGCGGATGGATCGGCGGTGGGATGGCACTCATGGTGAAGTTCCTTGGGTGGTAAACAACAGCGAACTGATGGGTGAGTGGGATGGGTTATCGAGCGCCCTGCTGCGCAGCGGCGGCGCGCGCCGGCACTGGCCGGATGGTGCTGAAGCGGACGTTGGCATGCGCGTGAGCGGCAAGCCAGGTGTCGGCATCTGTGGACGTGGGCAGCGCGGCGTCATGCTGGATGTTTGCTCGCGCAAGCGACCTGCACCCCCGCGCCCACGCAGTCATCGCGCGCATCGCCATGCGCATCGCTGCCGGCATGACCGCCAGCCGTTGCAATGAGCGACGCCCGCCGATCACGGCAGGCACCTCAGGCGCGATGATGTTGAGCACAAGGACGTCCCGCTGGTACGACCGGCCGCGTCCGTTTGGCGGGCGTGGCGGCAAAGCGTGCACTGGCGCACAGGCTACTCGCGGCGCGCCATGGAGGCAAAGCCTGCACTTGCCGGGCTCAGGACTGATCCTGACGCAGTGCGCGCACCTGTTGTTCCAAGAGTTCGGCACTGGTTTGATCGCCGGCAATCGCTTCACCTGCCACCACTTCGATCTGCGCGCGCATTCGCCGCGGTACCCGCATTCGGCCCAGGCGCGTGTCGCGCCGGCTCCACATGCTCGACCACATGCCGCGCAGCGCCATCGGGATCACCGGCACGCTGCGGCGTCGCAGAATCTTTTCCACGCCGGATCTGAAGGGCGCGATCTCGCCATCCTTGGTCAGCGCGCCTTCCGGGAAGATGAACACCAGCTCGCCATCGGCCAACGCGGCATCGATACGGTCGAAGGCTTGTTGCATCAATGCGGGGTCTTCGCGTGCGCCGGCAATCGGGATGGCCTTGGCAGTGCGGAAGATCCAGCGCATCACCGGGACGCGAAAGATCTTGTAGTACATGACAAAGCGCACCGGGCGCGGAATGACCGCCAACAGGATCAACGCGTCCATGTAGCTGACGTGGTTGCACACCAGCAGCGCTGCGCCCTCATCGGGCACGTGCGCGTCGATATTGCGCGCGCGCAGGCGGTACAACACGCTCACCAGCACCCAGCTGAGGAAGCGCATCAGGAACTCGGGCACCAAGGTGAAGATCCACAGCGCCACCAGCGTGTTGGCGATTGCCAGCGCCAGCAATACCTGCGGAATGCTCAGGCCCGGCAGTGGAATCCGCACACCGAACAGCACCACTTGCGGCAACTGCAGCACGATGCCGATCACGGCAGCGGCAACGATGAACAGCGAGTTCTGGATATTGAGCCCGGCGATCACGCGCGACAGCTCGGCCTTGGGCGTGCGGCTCTGGATCAGCGCAAACAACGGCACCACGAACAGGCCAGTAAACAGGCCGATGCCGACCAGATCCACGATCAGCCGCACGCTACCTGGCTGCTGCACGAACTGGCCGATCAACAAGCCGGTGACCGGCGCCGCGTCAGGTCGGGCGAAATAAAGATCGAGCAGGAATGCGCTGATGCCGAACGCGCCCAGCGGCACCAGGCCGATCTCCACGGTGCGCCCGGACAGGCGTTCGCACAGTAGCGAGCCCACGCCGGTGCCGATCGAAAACAGCGCCAGCGCAAAGACGTACAGGTCCTGCTGACCGCCCAGGTTGAGCTGCGCATAGGTGGGCAGCTGCGCGGTCAACACGGTGCCGATGAACCAGAACCACGACACGCCCAACACCGAGTTGCGCACCGCCAGCGTGCGCCGGGTCAGGCGCATGATGGCGCGCGATTCGGGGATGGGATTCCAGTTGATCGTCAGCTCGGGCGCGCCGGCATCGACGCGCGGCACCAGCCGCGCCACCAGGTTGCCGGTGACCGCAATTGCGATCACCGCAGTGGCCGCCGCTTCCGGACCATGGCTGCCGGCGATCTGGAAGATCAGCCCGCCGAAGATCATGCCGCACAGGATCGAGATCGATGTGCCCATCTCGACCAGGCCATTCCCGCCGGTGAGCTCTTCCGGTTTCAGCACCGATGGCAGGATCGAATATTTGACCGGCCCGAACAGCGTGGACTGCAGGCCGGTGCAGAACAGCGCAATCAGCAGGATCACCATGTTCCCGGTGATGAAGCCGACGGCAGCCAGCGACATGATCGCGATCTCCATCGTGGTGGTGATCACGATGAGCTTCTGTTTTTCCAGCTTCTCGGCGATCTGCCCGGCCAGCGCGGAGAACAGGAAGTACGGCAGGATGAACACTGCCGGCGCCAGGTTCGTGTACAGCGTGCGCTGCGCGGCATCGATGCCGATATAGAACAACAGGCCGATGATGGCCTGCCGATAGACGTTGTCGTTGAACGCGCCCAGCGCCTGGACAGCGAAGAACGGCAAGAAGCGGCGCTGCCTGAGCAGGGCGAACTGACTGTGACCGGACATGCAGATTCCTTTGCGAACGCGCGCAGCCTAGCAGGCTTCCACGGCGTGCTGGTGGATGGCGGCTGCGTTCAGCGGGCCAGACGTGCCGGCGCCTTGGGGTGCGGGCCAGCTGGGCACGCAGCAAGGCGACGAAGGCGCGCGCGGCCGGGCTGGGGTCGGGCCGCCACACCGCGTAGGTCAGACACCGGTAACGCTCTTTCAACGCGAACGTGATCACGCCGCGCATGGCGCCGGCCATGGTCTGCGGGATGATGCCCACACCCAGGTCGGCAGCGACCAGTTCGCGCACCAGATCGGCATGGGTCACTTCGTAATGCTGGCGCTGCCGCAGGCCGGCCTGGGCAAAGGCAGCATCGAGGATGCCGCGCACGCCGGCACCGGCAATCAGCCCGGTCATCGGTTCATCGTCCAGCTCGGCCAGTGCCACCCGTTTGCGCGTGGCAAAGCGGTGGCCGGGGGCCACGATCAAGGCCAGCGCCTCTTCATGCAGCAGCAGGCGCTGCGCCGGCACCGCGACCTGTGGACCCACGCCGACCAGAGCGACATCCAGCCCGGCCTTCGCCCAGATCGTGCAGCAAGGCCTCGCGCATGGCGGTGCACAGGTGCACGTCCACACGCGCATGCGCGCTGCGGAACTGATGCAGTCACCCCGGCAGCTGCACGGTGGTGAGCGAGGAGATCTGCGCCAATGCGAGCCGCCCGCGCACGGTGCCCAGGGCTTGCGCCATTTCCTCGTGCAGGCGCTCGGCCGCGCGCAGGGTCTGGCGGGCGTTGTGCAGGAATACCTCGTCGGCGGTGGTGGGCCGCACCTGGCGGGTGCCACGTTCGAACAGACACGCGCCGAAGGTCTCTTCGATCTTGGCGACCTGGTGGCTGAGTGCCGATTGCACGGTATTGCGGCGGCGTGCGGCTGCGGTGAAGCCACCTTCTTCGGCCACGGCCACGGCCAATTCCAGTTGGCGCAAGGTCGGCATGCAATCTCGCAAGACGATGGCTGTGGTGAAAACAATGCATTGGAAAGATGCCGGCCGGCTGCCCACACTGCGCACATTCCTTGACCAGGCAATTGCCATGCATACCGAGCCCAGCACCCACCCGCCCTTGCCACGCCGCCCGGTGCTGCTGATGGCCGCCGCCACCGGGCTGGCGGTGGCGAGCAACTATTACGCGCAGCCCTTGCTGGAAACGCTGGCACAGGCGTTCGGTATCCAGGTGCGCAGCGCCGGTGCGGTGGTCACGGCCGCGCAGCTGGCTTATGCGGCGGGGTTGCTGTTGCTGGGGTGCCACTGGGCGACCGGCTGGAGCGGCGCGGCCTGATCGTGGGCTTGTTCGTGCTCAGCGCGCTCGGCCTGCTGGTCAGAGCCAGTTCGCACAGTTTTGCGATGTTGCTGGTCGGCACGATCGTGACCGGCGCCAGCTCGGTGGCTGTGCAGATCCTGGTGCCATTTGCCGCCACGCTGGCCGCGCCCAACGAGCGTGGCCGGGTGATCGGCACGGTGATGAGCGGGTTGTTGCTGGGCATCCTGCTGGCGCGCGCCGTGGCCGGCGTGCTCGCCGGTGTCGGTGGCTGGCATACGGTGTACTGGATCGCCTCGGGTGCGTTATTGCTCACCGCCGGGTTGTTGTGGCGCGGGTTGCCGCGCCATCCGGTCAATGCGCAACTGGCGTACCCGCAGTTGGTGGCCTCGGTGCTGAGGCTGCTGCGCGACGATGCGGTGCTGCGTTCGCGCTCGGTACTGGGCGGGCTGATCTTTGCCGGCTTCAGCATGTTCTGGACCACGCTGGCGTTTCTGTTGTCCGGGCCGAGCTATGGCTATGGCACGGCGGTGATCGGCTTGTTCGGCCTGATCGGTGCGGCCGGTGCGCTGGCCGCCAATCGCTCCGGGCATTGGTCCGATCACGGTCATGGCGACCGCGTGAGCTGCGGCGGGCTGGTGATGTTGCTGCTGTCGTGGGGCCTGCTGGCGTTTGCGCCGCACTCGATCGCACTGCTGATCGTCGGCGTGCTGCTGGATATCGCGGTGCAGGGCGTGCATATCGCCAATCAAAGCGTGATCTATCAGCGCAATCCGACTGCGCGCAATCGCATCACCTCCGCTTACATCACTTGCTACTTCATCGGTGGTGCGGTGGGCTCGACCCTGGGCACGGCAGCGTATGCGCAGGCCGGCTGGATGGGTGTGGTGATCGTCGGCGCCGTGCTTGCTGCAGCAGCGCTGGGTTGGGTGGCGCTGAGCGTGGCGCGCAAGCAGTGGAAGTGAGCGTGGCTGAGGAAAGCGACGGGACGCTTCAACCGGTATGGCGCTTGCCCGGGATTGCAGCACTCGGCATCGCATTGCGCATGGATACCGCATCGTCAGCGCGGCCCCCGCGCCTGCCGACAACAAGGCGCTAGGCTTTGTGGATCGCCACACGCGGCGGATTCTCCGCCGGTGCCGTGGTCACCGCCAACGCTGCAGCACGCAGTTTGGGCAGCAGGCGCAGCGTCAACGCCAGCTGGTCGCGCACCAGGCGTTGTTTGGGTGGCAACTGCACGGCGTGTTGTTCCAGCGCTTCGGCGGTGGCGAGTTCTTCGCTTTCGTCGTGCACCGGCAGCGGCTGGCGTTGGCCAACGGCGCTGGCGATCTCGCTCAGCGCGCGCTGCAGGTACTCGCCGGCCTGCGCGATGGCGGCGTCGTGTTCGCCCTCCAGCGCGGCGCGATGCGCGCCCAGTGCCGACAGATAGCCGAGCAAGGTGTTGGACAGCGCCAGGAAGCGAAACCCCGCATCCAGATTGCGCCGATAACGGCCGGGTTCGCGCAGCATGTTGGATAACGCCACCGACAATGCGGCATCGGCGTTGTGCATGTCGCGGCGCGCGATGCGGTAGGGCAGATCGTCGCGCATGCCGCTGGCGTATTGCTCCAGCACCTGGGTGAGATAACGCGCGCAACTGGTCAGCACCGTGGCCATCACCTGGTTGAGACGGCGGCCCTGCCAGTCCGGCAGGATCAGGAACGAGGCAGCGGCGGCGATCGCGCAGCCGATCAGCGTGTCGATCAGACGCGGCCAGATCAGCACGAAGCCATTGCCGAGCAGGTTGAAGCAGAACAGCGCCATCACCGTGATGCCGGCGGTGGCCAGCATGTAGCGATCGGTACGGGTGATGAAGAACACCAGTGCAGCGGCCAACGCTAGCAGCAATTGCACTTCGGTACCGGGAAATAGTTGCATCAGCGCCCAGGTGGCGACCAGGCCGATCAAGGTGCCGGCGATGCGCTGCACCAGCCGCAAGCGCGTGGCACCGTAATTGGGCCGGCAGACGAACGCAGTGGTGAGCAGGATCCAGTACCCGTTGTCGGCATGGATGGATTGCATGATGGCGTAGCCGACCAGCAGCGCGATGGCCATGCGCAGGCCGTGGCGGAACAGCACCGAGCCGGGCGTGAGTTGCTGCACCAGCCGGGCGCCCATTTCGCGCAAGGTATGCGGCGAGGAATCGCGCAGCCGGGTGTCGAGGTTGTCGCTGGTGGAATCGGATTGCGCCGATGGATCCCATTCGTTCGCGCACGCCAAGTCCTGCCCGCGAGCTTCTGCCCGGACCCCAACCGGATAGGGTTCAGCCGACTGCAGATCGGGGGGGGGCTCCGCCTGCTGGCGGCCCCCTGGATGGCTTGCCCGCTCGGCGGACGATGTCCCGGACCCGGCTGCCATCTCCCCCTGCGCCCTCGCCTGCGTTCTCGGCGGGCAGCTTCAGCGATCTGCTCCGTCAGTTCGATCCGTCGCTTCTTGATACATCGCTTCTTGATTCGATGCCTGCCGTCGGCACGCCGCATACAGCGGCTGCCCCAGCAGAATGGGATGAGGCGCAATCGGGTCTGCGTGCAGCCGATGACCCGCCACCCACCGTGCGTGTCGCTGTCACTGCCGCGCGGCCGCCGCGCGCCAAGCCGGCCCCGCGACGGCGTGCGGCGCAACCCTCCGACGCTTCGCCGGCCGCGCAGGTGGATCTACGCACGCTCGGCTACAGTCAGCAGCAGCAAGAGAAGATCAAACCGAAGGTGCGTTCGACAGTGGCGCGGCACCACGAGGCACTGGTGGGTCATGGGTTTACACACGCGCACATCGTTGCGCTCAGCCAACACCCGGCAGCGTTAGGGACCGTTGCTGTCACGTATCAGGACATAATCAGGGCGTTGCCAGAGGCGACACACGAAGACATCGTTGGCGTCGGCAAACAGTGGTCCGGCGCACGCGCCCTGGAGGCCTTGCTCACGGAGGCGGGGGAGTTGAGAGGTCCGCCGTTACAGTTGGACACAGGCCAACTTCTCAAGATTGCAAAACGTGGCGGCGTGACCGCAGTGAAGGCAGTGCATGCATGGCGCAATGCACTGACGGGTGCCCCCCTGAACCTGACCCCGGCACAAGTGGTGGCCATCGCCAGCCACGATGGCGGCAATCAGGCGCTGGAGACGGTGCAGCGGCTGTTGCCGGTGCTGTGCCAGGACCATGGCCTGACCCCGGACCAGGTCGTGGCCATCGCCAGCCACGATGGCGGCAAGCAGGCGCTGGAGACGGTGCAGCGGCTGTTGCCGGTGCTGTGCCAGGACCATGGCCTGACCCCGGACCAGGTCGTGGCCATCGCCAGCCACGATGGCGGCAAGCAGGCGCTGGAGACGGTGCAGCGGCTGTTGCCGGTGCTGTGCCAGGACCATGGCCTGACCCCGGCGCAGGCGGTGGCCATCGCCAGCAATGGCGGCGGCAAGCAGGCGCTGGAGACGGTGCAACGGCTGTTGCCGGTGCTGTGCCAGGACCATGGCCTGACCCCGGACCAGGTGGTGGCCATCGCCAGCAATGGCGGCAAGCAGGCGCTGGAGACGGTGCAGCGGCTGTTGCCGGTGCTGTGCCAGGCCCATGGCCTGACCCCGGACCAGGTCGTGGCCATCGCCAGCAATGGCGGCGGCAAGCAGGCGCTGGAGACGGTGCAGCGGCTGTTGCCGGTGCTGTGCCAGGCCCATGGCCTGACCCCGGACCAGGTGGTGGCCATCGCCAGCCACGATGGCGGCAAGCAGGCGCTGGAGACGGTGCAGCGGCTGTTGCCGGTGCTGTGCCAGGCCCATGGCCTGACCCCGGCGCAGGTGGTGGCCATCGCCAGCAGTGGCGGCAAGCAGGCGCTGGAGACGGTGCAGCGGCTGTTGCCGGTGCTGTGCCAGGACCATGGCCTGACCCCGGACCAGGTGGTGGCCATCGCCAGCCATGGCGGCAGCAAGCAGGCGCTGGAGACGGTGCAGCGGCTGTTGCCGGTGCTGTGCCAGGCCCATGGCCTGACCCTGGCGCAGGTGGTGGCCATCGCCAGCAATATTGGCGGCAAGCAGGCGCTGGAGACGGTGCAGCGGCTGTTGCCGGTGCTGTGCCAGGCCCATGGCCTGACCCCGGCGCAGGTGATGGCCATCGCCAGTAATATTGGCGGCAAGCAGGCGCTGGAGACGGTGCAGCGGCTGTTGCCGGTGCTGTGCCAGGACCATGGCCTGACCCCGGACCAGGTCGTGGCCATCGCCAGCAATAACGGCGGCAAGCAGGCGCTGGAGACGCTGCAGCGGCTGTTGCCGGTGCTGTGCCAGGACCATGGCCTGACCCCGGACCAGGTCGTGGCCATCGCCAGCCACGATGGCGGCAAGCAGGCGCTGGAGACGGTGCAGCGGCTGTTGCCGGTGCTGTGCCAGGACCATGGCCTGACCCCGGACCAGGTCGTGGCCATCGCCAGCAATAACGGCGGCAAGCAGGCGCTGGAGACGCTGCAGCGGCTGTTGCCGGTGCTGTGCCAGGACCATGGCCTGACCCTGGACCAGGTGGTGGCCATTGCCAGCAATGACGGCAGCAAGCAGGCGCTGGAGACGGTGCAGCGGCTGTTGCCGGTGCTGTGCCAGGACCATGGCCTGACCCCGGACCAGGTCGTGGCCATCGCCAGCCACGATGGCGGCAAGCAGGCGCTGGAGACGGTGCAGCGGCTGTTGCCGGTGCTGTGCCAGGACCATGGCCTGACCCCGAACCAAGTGGTGGCCATCGCCAGCAATATTGGCGGCAAGCAGGCGCTGGAGACGGTGCAGCGGCTGTTGCTGGTGCTGTGCCAGGACCATGGCCTGACCCCGGCCCAGGTCGTGGCCATCGCCAGCCACGATGGCGGCAAGCAGGCGCTGGAGACGGTGCAGCGGCTGTTGCCGGTGCTGTGCCAGGACCATGGCCTGACCCCGGACCAGGTCGTGGCCATCGCCAGCCATGGCGGCGGCAAGCAGGCGCTGGAGACGGTGCAACGGCTGTTGCCGGTGCTGTGCCAGGACCATGGCCTGACCCCGGACCAGGTCGTGGCCATCGCCAGCAATGGCGGCGGCAAGCAGGCGCTGGAGAGCATTGTTGCCCAGTTATCTCGCCCTGATCCGGCGTTGGCCGCGTTGACCAACGATCACCTCGTCGCCTTGGCCTGCCTCGGCGGACGTCCTGCCCTGGATGCAGTGAAAAAGGGATTGCCGCACGCGCCGGAATTGATCAGAAGAATCAATCGCCGTATTCCCGAACGCACGTCCCATCGCGTTGCCGACCTCGCGCACGTGGTGCGCGTGCTTGGTTTTTTCCAGAGCCACTCCCACCCAGCGCAAGCATTCGATGACGCCATGACGCAGTTCGGGATGAGCAGGAACGGGTTGGTACAGCTCTTTCGCAGAGTGGGCGTCACCGAACTCGAAGCCCGCTGCGGAACGCTCCCCCCAGCCTCGCAGCGTTGGGACCGTATCCTCCAGGCATCAGGGATGAAAAGGGCCAAACCGTCCCCTACTTCAGCTCAAACGCCGGATCAGGCGTCTTTGCATGCATTCGCCGATTCGCTGGAGCGTGACCTTGATGCGCCCAGCCCAATGCACGAGGGAGATCAGACGCGGGCAAGCAGCCGTAAACGGTCCCGATCGGATCGTGCTGTCACCGGCCCCTCCGCACAGCAATCTTTCGAGGTGCGCGTTCCCGAACAGCGCGATGCGCTGCATTTGCCCCTCAGCTGGAGGGTAAAACGCCAGCGTACCAGGATCGGGGGCGGCCTCCCGGATCCTGGTACGCCCATCGCTGCCGACCTGGCAGCGTCCAGCACCGTGATGTGGGAACAAGATGCGGCCCCCTTCGCAGGGGCAGCGGATGATTTCCCGGCATTCAACGAAGAGGAGCTCGCATGGTTGATGGAGCTATTGCCTCAGTCAGGCTCAGTCGGAGGGACGATCTGACTTCCGACAACCTGCGCTCGATGCTCTGCAGGTTGGTCACCAGCAACTCCAGCGCGCCGAGCAGCCGCGTCAATGCGGGGTCGGCACGTGCGTGCAGATAATCCAGCGATTGGCGCAGGTCTTCGGTGGCCAGGCGGCTGTTGTCGCCATAATCGAACGGATGGCGCAGGCGGATCGCCTCGCCCAGTGCCGCGCACGCCTTGCCTTGCAACGCGAGCAGGCGCTGGCAGCGATACAGCACATCGCTGTGGAAGAACGCGTCGGTCAGGGCTTCGTACGGATAGTGCGAGGAACTGGCGCGCTCATGGAATTCCTGCGCCATGTAATACAGCCGGAAATACAGGCCGGATTGCACGCCCGGCCGCCCCGAGCGGCCGAAGCGGCTCATGATCGCGGTCTTGGCCGCATTGAGCGCGCCGACCACCTTGGCGTTCTGCTCGGCCAACGCCAGCCGGCGTACATGCAGGTCGCTCTGCCGCACCGGTTCGAACAGATCGGCCTTGAGCTTGAGGTAGCGGCCCAACTCGAAAAACAGCCGCGACAGCCGCTCGCGGACCGGACGATTGGCGAACAGGATGGTCCACAGGATCGACAGCACGCCGTACCAGGTGGCCCCGATCAGCAGCAGCGCCGCGCCGTGCCAGGCGATCGACGGATGGTGGCTGCCGTGCTGGTCCATGCCGATCATGGCGTAGATCGACAAGGCCACCGTGGCCTGCGAGATGGAGGCATAGCGCTCGCCCAGTGCGCCGAGCAGGGTCAACGAAAAAGTCGCCAACGCCATGCCGATCACGAACGGCAGCGGATACGGAAACAGCAGCACCACCGCAGTCGCAGCGGCGGCAAAACACAGCAGCGAGAGCAGTACCGATTTGATGCGGCCCAGCCAGTTGTCGTCGGTCTCGGCGATGGCGCTGGCGATCGCGCCGAGGAACAGCGCCGGTACCGCGGTGAGTTGCTGCCAGTGCCAGCACACGCCCATCGCCACCGCCAGCGCGATGAACACACGCAGACCATAGCTGGCTTTTTCATGGGCCCACAGGCGGCTTAAGCGGGTTTCGAAGGAGGGAGTGGCCACAGTCTCTACAGGGGAGGGTGCCCGGGCATTATTGCCGCAGCCACGCGCCGCTGGCGTGGGTGGGGGCTAGTTTTTTGTCGGTAGGGCGGCTCGCCGCCGTGCTCCGCACATGCTCAGGCTTTTGCGGAGCGCTCGCGGGCCAGCCGATGTCGCTGCGATGGAAGGTGCTGGCTCTGTGGATCGGTCGCAGTTTGGAGACGGCACCTATCAAATGACGGCCTATTTTCATACCGGAATAGCCAGCAGTTCCGTTTCCATTCGTCTGACGCCCGTCACCAGGTTGCGAAAGCTTGCAGAGCGAGCATTGTCCAATTGAAGGTACTTTCCGATCTCCCGCGAGCCAGCCACCTTTTGATACCGGTTACCTGTTATTAACTTAAGCTCTTTACTTGGATTGCCAATAGCATCTGGGGATCGGAACTTGCGATTGTTCTGGTGAGAGGCAAGCCTGCTCATCTGTAGAGCCATGCCGACCGCCGCGAGGTCTGCGAGGTAGAAAGTCTCAAGCTCGGTGCACGCGATTCTCACAAGGCAGAATTGAATCTTTCCAGAAAGTCTGCAAATTCCCAGTAGATTTTTTTTGACCGCTCGACAGTCGGGATGGCTGTCCAGATCTCTCAGTATGACGAATCGAGCTAATGAATTCTGATAACCGCGGATACGACGTTCTAGTTGTTTTTCCAAGTCTTGCTTGCCTTCGAAAGCGATAAGCCGATATTGGATGTCATTTGACAAGATCCGAGGTAGTAAGCTTTCCAACATGGCTCGAGCGGAATGCTCCTCCAGAAGAAATACAAGTTCCCTCATTGCGGATCGACTCCGTCGAAGAATCCCTGTTTCCACAGATAACCAAGTTGGTCGCCCTCCTTGACATAGCTGGAAATTTGTTGGTTATCGCGCGCGCGATGAACTTCGGTGCACCCATTTCGCTTTACCAGCCAGCACGCCTCGTCGAGCTCGGCAGAATTCAGGAAATCAGGCGAGTGAGTAGATACCAGCACCTGACCGATGGATCCCATTCGTTCGCGCACGCCAAGTCCTGCCCGCGAGCTTCTGCCCGGACCCCAACCGGATAGGGTTCAGCCGACTGCAGATCGGGGGGGGGCTCCGCCTGCTGGCGGCCCCCTGGATGGCTTGCCCGCTCGGCGGACGATGTCCCGGACCCGGCTGCCATCTCCCCCTGCGCCCTCGCCTGCGTTCTCGGCGGGCAGCTTCAGCGATCTGCTCCGTCAGTTCGATCCGTCGCTTCTTGATACATCGCTTCTTGATTCGATGCCTGCCGTCGGCACGCCGCATACAGCGGCTGCCCCAGCAGAATGGGATGAGGCGCAATCGGGTCTGCGTGCAGCCGATGACCCGCCACCCACCGTGCGTGTCGCTGTCACTGCCGCGCGGCCGCCGCGCGCCAAGCCGGCCCCGCGACGGCGTGCGGCGCAACCCTCCGACGCTTCGCCGGCCGCGCAGGTGGATCTACGCACGCTCGGCTACAGTCAGCAGCAGCAAGAGAAGATCAAACCGAAGGTGCGTTCGACAGTGGCGCGGCACCACGAGGCACTGGTGGGTCATGGGTTTACACACGCGCACATCGTTGCGCTCAGCCAACACCCGGCAGCGTTAGGGACCGTTGCTGTCACGTATCAGGACATAATCAGGGCGTTGCCAGAGGCGACACACGAAGACATCGTTGGCGTCGGCAAACAGTGGTCCGGCGCACGCGCCCTGGAGGCCTTGCTCACGGAGGCGGGGGAGTTGAGAGGTCCGCCGTTACAGTTGGACACAGGCCAACTTCTCAAGATTGCAAAACGTGGCGGCGTGACCGCAGTGAAGGCAGTGCATGCATGGCGCAATGCACTGACGGGTGCCCCCCTGAACCTGACCCCGGCACAAGTGGTGGCCATCGCCAGCCACGATGGCGGCAATCAGGCGCTGGAGACGGTGCAGCGGCTGTTGCCGGTGCTGTGCCAGGACCATGGCCTGACCCCGGACCAGGTCGTGGCCATCGCCAGCCACGATGGCGGCAAGCAGGCGCTGGAGACGGTGCAGCGGCTGTTGCCGGTGCTGTGCCAGGACCATGGCCTGACCCCGGACCAGGTCGTGGCCATCGCCAGCCACGATGGCGGCAAGCAGGCGCTGGAGACGGTGCAGCGGCTGTTGCCGGTGCTGTGCCAGGACCATGGCCTGACCCCGGCGCAGGCGGTGGCCATCGCCAGCAATGGCGGCGGCAAGCAGGCGCTGGAGACGGTGCAACGGCTGTTGCCGGTGCTGTGCCAGGACCATGGCCTGACCCCGGACCAGGTGGTGGCCATCGCCAGCAATGGCGGCAAGCAGGCGCTGGAGACGGTGCAGCGGCTGTTGCCGGTGCTGTGCCAGGCCCATGGCCTGACCCCGGACCAGGTCGTGGCCATCGCCAGCAATGGCGGCGGCAAGCAGGCGCTGGAGACGGTGCAGCGGCTGTTGCCGGTGCTGTGCCAGGCCCATGGCCTGACCCCGGACCAGGTGGTGGCCATCGCCAGCCACGATGGCGGCAAGCAGGCGCTGGAGACGGTGCAGCGGCTGTTGCCGGTGCTGTGCCAGGCCCATGGCCTGACCCCGGCGCAGGTGGTGGCCATCGCCAGCAGTGGCGGCAAGCAGGCGCTGGAGACGGTGCAGCGGCTGTTGCCGGTGCTGTGCCAGGACCATGGCCTGACCCCGGACCAGGTGGTGGCCATCGCCAGCCATGGCGGCAGCAAGCAGGCGCTGGAGACGGTGCAGCGGCTGTTGCCGGTGCTGTGCCAGGCCCATGGCCTGACCCTGGCGCAGGTGGTGGCCATCGCCAGCAATATTGGCGGCAAGCAGGCGCTGGAGACGGTGCAGCGGCTGTTGCCGGTGCTGTGCCAGGCCCATGGCCTGACCCCGGCGCAGGTGATGGCCATCGCCAGTAATATTGGCGGCAAGCAGGCGCTGGAGACGGTGCAGCGGCTGTTGCCGGTGCTGTGCCAGGACCATGGCCTGACCCCGGACCAGGTCGTGGCCATCGCCAGCAATAACGGCGGCAAGCAGGCGCTGGAGACGCTGCAGCGGCTGTTGCCGGTGCTGTGCCAGGACCATGGCCTGACCCCGGACCAGGTCGTGGCCATCGCCAGCCACGATGGCGGCAAGCAGGCGCTGGAGACGGTGCAGCGGCTGTTGCCGGTGCTGTGCCAGGACCATGGCCTGACCCCGGACCAGGTCGTGGCCATCGCCAGCAATAACGGCGGCAAGCAGGCGCTGGAGACGCTGCAGCGGCTGTTGCCGGTGCTGTGCCAGGACCATGGCCTGACCCTGGACCAGGTGGTGGCCATTGCCAGCAATGACGGCAGCAAGCAGGCGCTGGAGACGGTGCAGCGGCTGTTGCCGGTGCTGTGCCAGGACCATGGCCTGACCCCGGACCAGGTCGTGGCCATCGCCAGCCACGATGGCGGCAAGCAGGCGCTGGAGACGGTGCAGCGGCTGTTGCCGGTGCTGTGCCAGGACCATGGCCTGACCCCGAACCAAGTGGTGGCCATCGCCAGCAATATTGGCGGCAAGCAGGCGCTGGAGACGGTGCAGCGGCTGTTGCTGGTGCTGTGCCAGGACCATGGCCTGACCCCGGCCCAGGTCGTGGCCATCGCCAGCCACGATGGCGGCAAGCAGGCGCTGGAGACGGTGCAGCGGCTGTTGCCGGTGCTGTGCCAGGACCATGGCCTGACCCCGGACCAGGTCGTGGCCATCGCCAGCCATGGCGGCGGCAAGCAGGCGCTGGAGACGGTGCAACGGCTGTTGCCGGTGCTGTGCCAGGACCATGGCCTGACCCCGGACCAGGTCGTGGCCATCGCCAGCAATGGCGGCGGCAAGCAGGCGCTGGAGAGCATTGTTGCCCAGTTATCTCGCCCTGATCCGGCGTTGGCCGCGTTGACCAACGATCACCTCGTCGCCTTGGCCTGCCTCGGCGGACGTCCTGCCCTGGATGCAGTGAAAAAGGGATTGCCGCACGCGCCGGAATTGATCAGAAGAATCAATCGCCGTATTCCCGAACGCACGTCCCATCGCGTTGCCGACCTCGCGCACGTGGTGCGCGTGCTTGGTTTTTTCCAGAGCCACTCCCACCCAGCGCAAGCATTCGATGACGCCATGACGCAGTTCGGGATGAGCAGGAACGGGTTGGTACAGCTCTTTCGCAGAGTGGGCGTCACCGAACTCGAAGCCCGCTGCGGAACGCTCCCCCCAGCCTCGCAGCGTTGGGACCGTATCCTCCAGGCATCAGGGATGAAAAGGGCCAAACCGTCCCCTACTTCAGCTCAAACGCCGGATCAGGCGTCTTTGCATGCATTCGCCGATTCGCTGGAGCGTGACCTTGATGCGCCCAGCCCAATGCACGAGGGAGATCAGACGCGGGCAAGCAGCCGTAAACGGTCCCGATCGGATCGTGCTGTCACCGGCCCCTCCGCACAGCAATCTTTCGAGGTGCGCGTTCCCGAACAGCGCGATGCGCTGCATTTGCCCCTCAGCTGGAGGGTAAAACGCCAGCGTACCAGGATCGGGGGCGGCCTCCCGGATCCTGGTACGCCCATCGCTGCCGACCTGGCAGCGTCCAGCACCGTGATGTGGGAACAAGATGCGGCCCCCTTCGCAGGGGCAGCGGATGATTTCCCGGCATTCAACGAAGAGGAGCTCGCATGGTTGATGGAGCTATTGCCTCAGTCAGGCTCAGTCGGAGGGACGATCTGACCACGTGCAGCATACATGCGGAATTCTTCCGCAAGTTCGGTCATGAGTTGCGGGTAAAGTTGGTTTTCCGGTTCTTCGACGCAAAGTAGCGGATGAGGAGAGGGGTCGTAAAGAAGTACCAAGTAGGCGAACATCTTGATCGTGCCGTCAGAAACATATCGGTCAAGGAAAGGTGTCTTGAACGAACCGTCCTGGAACCGTAGGGTCAGATAACCATCGTCCATTAGTTTAGGTTCAACTGAGGCCACTCCGGGAACGCGTCGCGCCATGATGTCGAGGATGCGCCGAAATACTTGCTGATGGCGTTCATTCATGTATTGAGCAACTAGCGGTAAGTTGTCGCCGCTTTCCGACAAGTGTTCAGAATCACCGGTGGCTTCCTTGCGCCCTCTCGCCGCATTGATGTGAAAATCAGAGACGTGCCAGTTCTCGATTAATTGTCGGAAGGCGTTGGCAGCCTTGAAACGCTCGAATTGTCCCAGTCCTTTGATCGCTAGCGTATCAGGAGCGACTTTTTGACTCTCTCTGTCCAGTTCCTCGTCGGGTTTCTTGAAGTCCTCTTCGTTGGTGATTGCATAACCTACACCTTTGGAAAAATTCAAGAAATGATAGGGGCTGCCATAGCGCCCACGTTTGTAGCGTAATAGCTCGCTTTGCACGATGGGAGCGCCATTCTCTTCGCCAATCTCGATTGAGTAGGTCACCAGCCGCTCTACGCCAGTTATTTCCATTCGGTATTGGAGTTCGATCAGAATGGAATCAACTGTAGGATCACACCCGCGGCTGAGAACCTCCCGGAATCGTCCCCGCTTGTCCAGTGCTTGCCGGACGTTTCCCTTGAGGCAGTCATGGAGAAAGCCAAATACATCGAACAACGTGCTCTTGCCCGATCCATTGGCGCCAACGACGACGAGAAACGAAGGCATGTCCTTCAAGTGCACATCGCGGAATGCCTTGAAGTTCCTTAGCCGGATTGATTCAATCTTCATGCTGCGGGCTCCGCGCGTAATTGGTTGTTATGAAAACAGATGCATGGTGGTCTATTCGACGCATCCGGACCACTTGTAGTCTCCTGCCAGCCGGTACCAGGTGAGGGTCGATCAGCCAGGGTTGAATTTGTTTCAGTGAAGAGGTTTCCCACTTACTGGTCGCGCTCGCGGGCAATCGCACGCCAGCCGATATCGCTGCGCTGGAACGCGCTGGGCCAGTGGATCGGCTGCAGGCCGGCGTAGGCGGTGCGCTGGGCGTCGTGCACGCTGTCGCCCAAGGCCGCCACGCACAGCACGCGACCACCGGCGCTGACCACTTCGCCGGCGGCGTTCAACGCCGTGCCGGCGTGGAACACCTTGGCGCTGGCCGGCACCGCATCCAGGCCGGTGATGACTTCGCCGGTGACCGGGGTTTCCGGGTAGGGCTTGGCGGCGATGACCACCCCCAGCGACGGGCGCGGATCCCACTGCGCCTGCGCGCTGTCGAGCTTGCCGTCGATGGCTGCGTTGAGCAGATCGACCAGGTCCGACTGCAGCCGCAGCATCACAGGCTGGGTTTCCGGGTCGCCGAAGCGCACGTTGAATTCGATCACCTTGGGCGCGCCATGCGCATCGATCATCAGCCCGGCATAGAGAAACCCGGTGAACGGCACGCCGTCGGCAATCATGCCCTGCACGGTCGGCTCGACCACCTCGCGCATTACCCGCGCATGCACCTCGGGTGTGACGACCGGGGCCGGCGAATAGGCGCCCATGCCGCCGGTGTTTGGGCCGGTGTCGCCGTCGCCGACACGCTTGTGGTCCTGGCTGGTGGCCATCGGCAAGGCGTGGGTGCCATCGACCATCGAGATGAAGCTGGCTTCTTCGCCGTCGAGAAATTCTTCGATGACCACGCGTGCGCCGGCGTCGCCGAACGCATTGCCCGACAGCATGTCGCGCACCGCGTCTTCGGCTTCGGCCAAGGTCGTTGCCACGATCACGCCCTTGCCGGCGGCCAGGCCATCGGCCTTGACCACGATCGGTGCGCCTTTCTCGCGCACATAGGCAAGCGCGGCGTCCACGTCCGTATGCACCGCGTAATACGCGGTGGGAATGCCATGGCGGGCAAGGAAATCCTTGGCGAAGGCCTTGCTGCCTTCCAGCTGCGCGGCCTTGGCGGTGGGCCCGAAGATGCGCAGGCCGGCCGCATGGAAGCGGTCGACCACGCCCAGCACCAGCGGTACTTCCGGGCCGACCACGGTGAGCGCAACGGCTTCGCGCTGCGCCAGCGCGAGCAGGCCTTCCAGATCATTGACCTTGACCGCCACATTGTGGCACTTGGCTTCGGTGGCGGTGCCGGCATTGCCCGGTGCGACCAACACTTCGCTCACGTGCGCCGATTGCGCGATCTTCCAGGCCAGGGCGTGTTCGCGGCCGCCGGAGCCGATGACGAGAATTTTCATAATTTATAACTCAATATTGTTCAGTCAATCGCACTGCGCACAGCGCCTATAAACGCGTTGAAGCTCTCGGATATATTGCGGCCAGGGTCGATCTTTGCACCAATCAGTCGCGCTGCATTGATCTTGGGTAGTCCTTCTGCAAAGTAGCCATATCGTTTCATGATTCGCTCGAATGCTTCCCAGGTGCCGCCCCTGATGCTGTCTGGTTTCCGATAAGCCTTCTGCTTATCAACAGTCGAGGCTACGCGTGGGAAAACTGCTTTGACTGCTTGCCAATCGCCGAAGTACCAAGCTTCTAATTCTTCAACGACGATGCGTGTCACGAAATTCCATTGGGCGCTTCCAGTTGACTTGGAGATCAGGCCAGATTCTTTTGCAATTTTTTCTAAATTGCTTCGCAGCTCTTTGCAGTCATCCTCGTCTCTATCAACTACGATAATAATCCGCCAGTCTTCCGGGATGTAGTTTGCGTATCCCCTTAGGCGCGCTTCGGCCTTAGCTAATAAGTCAGATTTTCCTTGGAAGGTCTTAATTGCATACGTCTTGTCAGCTGGAATCATGCGCGGGAGAAGCGCGTGTAGAAAATTCTCCATGGAAGGCTCTTCCACGAGAATTTCTAAATGATTTGCGCCCATCAAGTCTTCTCCGGAAGCGGGCTCGCCGGCGCACCTTGATTGGTTAGGGGATCTCCAACGCCAAGCTGGCCCTCCATCCATAGATGGCCAAGTAATGCTCCATGTTTTATGAATTCGCGTATTCCTAGAAGGTCCGCTGCTCGACGAGTCTGCGTGTAGCCCTGATCATCCCTCCAAAGGACGCGGACTTCCTCGGGGCGAAGAGAGTTTAGAAAAAATGGGGAGTGACTCGTGACGAGCAACTGAGTCTGGGCACTAGATTTTCTGCACTCTTCCGCTAGCTCTGGCAGTAGTCTTGGATGGAGAAAGTTTTCTGGCTCTTCGATGCCAATGAAAGGCGGAGGTGCGGGATCATAAAGAAGGACGAGATACGCTAGCATTTTCAGCGTGCCATCCGACGCAAATCTAGCAAGTACAGGATGGCTGAAGGGGGCGTCCTTGATTTGAAGGAGAAGGCGTCCGTCAGGCATCGTTTCAGCAAGAACGCGTTCAACTCTTGGTATGCGCTCTCTCAGCGCCGAGAATACGTCTTCAAGGCGATTCGGATGTTGTTCAGCCAGAAATTGGATGACATTGGCTAGATTGTCACCAGTTCTACTGAGTCTGTCCTGTGGGCCGGCTTCAGGCTGGCCACGCGAACTGTCTGCTGACAGGTAAGAAACATACCAACCGGTAATGAAGTCTCGTAACGCTGCAACTCGCGGGTGCTCTGCGAACTGGCCTAGCGCATTGACGGCTAAAAGATCTGCGGATTTTAGCGGTGTGTCAATACGTTTGTCCTGATCATCAGGACGCTCGCCACTAGCGGCTTTGCCAATTCCTTCTCGATACTCCAGAAAGCGAAATGGTCTGCCTCGCTCACTGCGCCGCCACTGTAGCCACTCCTCAATGACTACTGGGGAACTGTTTCGTTCATCCACCGATAGGTGGTAAGTGATTAATGGATAGCCAGGTTCGCGGTACTTAATCTCAATTGTAATCGGGCCTTCGCTGCCGCGCGTTTTTAGCTCCCTAGCTCTGCCACGTTTGTCCCATGCTCGCCGCAAGCCAAGCTCAAAGCACTCGGCCAAGAATGCAAACACATCGAAAACTGTTGACTTGCCGCTACCATTAGGCCCCAAAAGGACCGTTAGCGGAGTGATATCCCTGAGTTCAAGATCACGAATCGCTCGAAAATTTTGTATCTTTAAATACTCAATTCTCGCCACTTTCCGCGCGATCAATTCGTTTGCCATCAGTCCGTCTCCCGCTCCAACATGAAGTACCTGCGCGTGTATGCCTGTATCAATGCCGGAAATGGCGCACGCCGGTGAACACCATCGCGATACCGTGTTCGTCGGCAGCGGCGATCACTTCGCCATCGCGCATCGAACCACCCGGTTGAATCACTGCCTGGATACCGGCGGAAGCCGCCGCGTCGATACCATCGCGGAACGGGAAGAACGCATCGGACGCCATCACCGAGCCGACCACCGTGAGCTTGGCTTCTTCGGCCTTGAGCGCGGCGATCTTGGCGCTGACCACGCGGCTCATCTGCCCGGCGCCGACACCAATGGTGCGGCTGTCCTTGGCATAGACAATGGCGTTGGATTTGACGTACTTGGCCACGCGCCAGGCGAACAGCAGATCGCCCAGTTCCGCCTCGCTGGGCGCACGCTGGGTGACCACGCTCAATTCGCCCAGCGACATGCCGCGGTTGTCGGCCGACTGCATCAGCAGGCCCGAGCCGATCCGCTTGGTGTCGTAGTTGTTGAGGCCATTACCGTGCGGAATCTTGAGCACGCGCACGTTGGCCTTCTTGGTGGCGTAGTCCAGCGCGCCGGCGTCGTAGTCGGGCGCGATCAGCACTTCGACGAACTGACGATCCAGAATGGCTTTGGCAGTGGCTGCATCGAGCGTTTTGTTGAAGGCCAGGATGCCGCCGAAGGCGCTGGTGGGGTCGGTGGCATAGGCCAGTTCATAGGCATCGCCGCAGCCCGCGCCTACCGCCACGCCGCAGGGGTTGGCGTGCTTGACGATCACGCAGGCCGGCGCATCGAACTGGCGCACGCATTCCCACGCCGCATCGGCATCGGCCAGGTTGTTGTAGCTGAGCTCCTTGCCCTGCAACTGCTGGAAGGTGGCCAGCGTGCCTGGTACCGGATACAGGTCGCGGTAGAACGCGCCGGACTGGTGCGGGTTTTCGCCGTAGCGCAGGTCCATCACCTTGACGAAGTTGGAATTGATCTGGGCCGGGAATGGGTTGCGCGTGGGCACGGTTTCGGCGCTGTCGGCCACCGCCGAGAGATAGTTGCTGATCGCCGCGTCGTACTGCGCCACGCGATTGAACGCCGCCACCGACAGCGCAAAGCGCTTGGCCGCCGACAGCTGGCCGTTGTTGGCCTCCAGTTCGGCCAGCAGGTCGGCGTACTGCGCCGGGTCGGTGGCCACAGCCACGCGCGCGAAATTCTTGGCGGCGCTGCGCAACATTGCCGGGCCGCCGATGTCGATGTTTTCCACCGCGTCGGCCAGCGTGCAATCGGTTTTGACCGTGACCGATTCGAATGGATACAGGTTCAGCACCAGCAGGTCGATCGGCGCGATGCCGTGTTCGGCCATCACTGCTTCATCGATGCCTGCACGTCCCAGCAGGCCGCCGTGCACCAGCGGGTGCAGGGTCTTGACGCGGCCGTCCATCATTTCCGGGAAGCCGGTGAGCTCGGCGACGTCTTTCACCGGCAGGCCAGCCTCGCGGATCGCCTTGGCGGTGCCGCCGGTGGACAGCAGCTCGACGTTGCGCGCCACCAGCGCGCGGGCCAGATCGATCAGGCCGGTCTTGTCGGAAACGGAGAGCAGGGCCCGGCGCACGGGCAGGAAATCAGAAGCCATCGGTGGGGGATGTCGTTGCGGATCAGCCGATATTGTAGGCTGCGCCAGCGCTCGAATGGACTCAACACCCCGTATGGTCTCGATCCATGCTCTGACAGGACGCTTTCAGGCGCTGCTGCGGCCGATGGTGGGCGCGCTGTCTCGTGGCGGCATCACCGCCAACCAGGTCAGGCTCATTGCGGCGGCGGTGTCGTTGATGGTGGCGACCGTGGTATTGCGCGGCGGCCCCAGCTGGCCGCTGCTGTATCTGTTGCTGCCGGTGTGGATGCTGGTGCGTATGGCGCTCAATGCGGTAGACGGCATGTTGGCGCGCGAGTTCGGTCAGCAATCGCGGCTGGGCGCCTACCTCAACGAAACTTTGCGATGTGGTGGCCGATGCGGCGCTGTACTTGAGCCTGCTGGGCGTGCCCGGTGTGAGCGCGCACTGGCTGTGGGTCTTCGCGCTGCTGGCCGCGCTCACCGAATACGCCGGCGTGCTCGGCCTGATGGTTGGCGCCAGCCGCCGTTACGACGGGCCGATGGGCAAGCGCGACCGCGCCTTCGTCATCGGCGTGCTGGGCGTAGGCCTGGCCAGCGGGCTGCTGGGCGCTCGCGGGGTCACCTGGGTGGCCATCGTGCTGAGTCTGGCCTGCATGGCCACGGTGGGGCGGCGCGTGCGGGCCGGCCTGGCCGAGGCGCCCGCAGGCGCCTAGCGGTACATCCCGCAGCGCCGCCGCTGGGCGCGCCGCTCTCGGGTGACCTTTGCGATTCAACCTCTTTCGACGTTTTCAGGATGCTTCAATGCGCACAGTACTAGAGCGCGAGTTCGTCAGTTTCGATGGTGCGCCGCTGTTTTAACGGCATTGGCCGCTGCACGATGCCGCGACTACCGGCACGCCCAAGGCGGTGGTGGTGCTGCATCGCGGCCATGAGCACTTCGGCCGGGGATGCATCGGCCGAAGAACTCGACATGCCCGACGCGCAGTTCTTCGCCTGGGACGCACGCGGCAACGGCCGCTCGCCCGGCGTGCGCGGCGATGCGCCGGGCTTCGAAGCACTGGTGCGCGATCTGGACGGCTTTATCGCACACCTCGGCGCCACCCACGGCATTGCGGTGCAGGACATGGTGGTCATTGCGCAGAGTGTGGGCGCGGTGGTGGCCGCCACCTGGGTGCACTATTACGCCCCACCGCTGCGCGCCTTGGTGCTGGCATCGCCCGCGTTCAAGGTGACATTGTAGGTGCCGTTCGCACGCGCCGGGCTGGCGCTACTGCATGCGCTGCGCGGCAACTTTTTCGTCAATAGTTACGTCAAGCCGCAGTGGTTGACGCACGATCCGGCGCGCGTGGAAAGCGATCGCCGCGATCCGCTGATCACCGCCCCGATTTCGGTCCGTGTGTTGCTGGGCCGGTATGCAGCGGCCGATCGTGTAGTGGAGGATGCGCAGGCCATCACCGTGCCGACCCAATTGCGGGTCTCCGGCGCCGATTCTGTGGTGCATCCGGCCCGCAGGACCGCTTCTACGAAAACCTGCGCTCGCCGATCACGCAGCGGCTTTGGTTGCCGGGGTTTTTCCACGACACCCTGGGCGAGCGCGATCGTGCGATTGCGATTACGCAGATCCGCCAGTTTGTGCAAGCGCGTTTTGCGCAGCCGCCGGTGCGTGCCGCGTTACGCGATGCGCACCGTGCCGGCCCAAGTTTCGAAGAGGCCGAGCGGCTGGCCTGGCCGCCGCAGCGCAACAGCCTGCAGGATCTGCGCTGGCGTGGTGTACGCGCCGGTCTGCGCCTGGGCGGCAGGCTCTCCGAGGGCATCGCACTGGGTTTGCAGACCGGTTTCGATTCCGGCAGCGCGCTGGATTACATCTACCGCAACCAGGCCCGTGGTCGCGGGCCGCTGGGCCGCATGATCGACCGCAATTATCTCAACGCGATCGGTTGGCGCTGCATCCGCATCCGCGGCAGCCATCTGGGCGAGTTGCTGCGTGATGCGGCGGCACGCTTGCGTGGCGCTGGCAAGCCGGTGCGCGTGCTGGATGCCGCCGCCGGGCACGGGCGCTATGTGCTCAAAGCGCTGGGCAGCGGTGCGCAGCGTGCCGATGCGATCATGCTGCGCGATTTCAGCCTGCTCAACGTGACCCAGGGCACCGCGCTGATCCAGACGTTGGGCGCAGGCGATAGCGCCCGCTTCGAACAAGGCGATGCATTCGACCCCGATGCATTGGCAGCAGTACAGCCGGCACCGACGTTGGCGGTGGTATCGGGCCTGTACGAACTGTTTGCCGACAACGACCAGATCGCACGTTCGCTGGCCGGTCTTGCAGCAGCAGTGCAGCCGGGTGGCTACCTGCTCTACACCGGGCAGCCCTGGCATCCGCAGCTGGAATTCATTGCGCGTGCGCTGACCAGCCATCGCGATGGTGTGGCCTGGGTGATGCGTCGGCGTCGCCAGCAGGAAATGGATGCGTTGGTTGAGGCAGCGGGCTTTCGCAAGGTGGCGCAGCGCATCGATGCGTTCGGCATTTTCACCGTGTCGATGGCGCAGCGGATCGACGCATGAGCCCAGCTGCGCGCCCGTTCGGCCGTGCCGCGCTGTGGCTGGCGTTGCTGGGGCCGTTTTTCTTCCTCAGCTATGGACTGGCCAATACGCTGGACGGGCGGGCAACGCAGGTGCCATCGGTGGTGTTCGGCTGGGCGCACGGCATGCCGTTCTGGCCGTGGACCATCGTGCCGTACTGGTCGATCGATCTGTTTTACGCAGCGTCGCTTTTCGTTTGCCGCACTCGCCGCGAGCTGGACACGCATGCGCTGCGCCTGCTCAGCGCGCAGCTGATCTGCGTGGGGTGTTTTGTGGTATTGCCCTTGCGCTACAGCTTCGTGCGGCCACAGACCGATGGCGTGTTCGGCTGGTTGTTCGCGGTGTTATTGGGCTTCCACAAACCCTTTCCTGATTAGCACGCACTTTCAGCGGTGAACATGGTGACATCACGCAGGGCCCGCTCGGACCACGGCTTGCTGGCGGCTGCGGCGGCCAGCAAGCTKGGCACCAGCCGGGTCAGATCGAAACGGCGGTTGAACCGCCACATCGTCTCTGCCAGGTAGCGCTGGGCGTATTTGGCGAATTTGAAGGCGTGCTAGGCACCGTCCAGCGAACGCTTTAGGTTGGACAACACCACGTTG